>NZ_RZRP01000889.1:0-2514 GCF_003997795.1 Mesorhizobium sp. M7A.F.Ca.US.005.03.2.1
CCTCAAGGAATATGTCGAGTTCTTCCTCGACGACCAGATGGTTGGCCCGGAAAGCCCGCTCGCCGAATACGGCCTCGTTGCTGCTCCGGATGCCGAGCGTCAGGCCCAGCGTGACGCTTTCGCCGCCGGAAAGTCGATGTAATCAAGCTGCCGAACCGGGGTGCGGGTCAAATCCGCGCCCCGGTTTCACCGCAGGCCGCAATGGCGGCTGCGTCAGAATTTCCCTTGGGGTGGGTCCATGTCGTCCTTGCTCGTACTGGCCATCGTCGTTGCCGTCGGCCTGGTTGCCTTTTTCATCGGCCGGCAGCGTGCCGCGGCCCAGGACAATGGCAAGGTCAAGCCGCATTCGCGTGCCCACTATCACGGCTGGTGGGCCTTCCTGCTCGCCGTCCTGCCTGCTCTTTTGCTGCTTGCCGTCTGGGCCGTCGGTTCTTCGGTCTATCTTGACCGGCACATCCACGCTGCCTTGCCCGAGCGTACCGTCGACAGCAAGGTTGCCAGCGAGGCACTGGATGTCAGCCTGGTAAAGAGCCTCGCCAGGGGCCTGCGCAAACTCGATGCTGGCACACTGGCCGCAATGCCTGCCAGCTTTGCCGAGTTGCAGCCGCTGCTCGCCGCCAAGGGCGTGGCACTGGCGAGCGACACACAGGATTACATGATCCCGATCGCCGTCGAGGCGAACAAGGTCCAGGACCGGCTCGGCCTGTTCGGTGCCATTGTCATTCTCGCTTCCTCGATCGCCGGTGCCTTCTATGCGCTCAGGCAGATCGAGCCGCGCGCCAGGGCGCGCAACAATGTCGAGCGGTTGATGCTGTGGGGGCTGCTTGCCGCCTCCACCATCGCCATCCTGACCACCGTCGGCATCGTGCTTTCGATGCTGTTCCAGACGATCACCTTCTTCGAGAGCGTCTCGCCGATGAGTTTCTTCTTCGGCACGGTCTGGGATCCGCGTTTTGCCGCTGCCGGTTCGGGCGGCAGCCAGGGCCAGTTCGGCCTGATCCCGCTTCTTGCCGGCACGCTCTATATCGCCGCCGTCGCGCTGCTGGTGGCGGTGCCGGTCGGGCTGATGTCGGCTGTCTACATGGCCGAATACGCAACGCCCAGGGTGCGCTCGGTGGTCAAGCCGGCGCTTGAACTGCTGGCCGGCATACCGACCATCGTCTACGGCATCTTCGCCGTCGTCACGCTTGGGCCGTTCCTGCGCGACCTGTCCGCGGCGCTGACCGGCGGCTCGCCGTTCATCCAGGGCCAGAGCATCTTCACCGCCGGCCTGGTCATGGGCGTCATGCTGATCCCGGTCGTCTCCTCTCTCTCAGACGACATCATAACCGCGGTGCCGCGCGCCATGCGTGACGGGTCGCTCGGCCTCGGCGCGACCCGCTCGGAGACGATCAAGCGGGTGATCCTGCCGGCTGCACTGCCCGGCATCGTCGGCGCCATCCTGCTGACTGCCTCGCGCGCCATCGGCGAAACGATGATTGTCGTGCTGGCGGCGGGCGTCGCCGCCAACCTCACCATCAACCCGTTCGAGGCGATGACGACCATCACCGTCAAGATCGTCAACCAGCTCACCGGCGACCTCGAGTTCAATTCGCCGCAGACGCTGGTCGCCTTCGCGCTCGGCCTGACGCTGTTCACGCTGACGCTGGTGATGAACATCGTCGCGCTCTACATCGTGCGCAAATATCGGGAGCAGTACGAATGACCGACATTCCCATGGATACGATGGTCAGGCCGGCGGCCCATCCGCGCCGCGACATCGGCCTGAAGGCCCGTTACGCCGCCGAACGACGTTTCCGCATCTATGGCGTCGTGGCGATTTCCGTAGGCCTGGCGTTCCTGGCAATCATGCTGATCACCATCGTCTCGAAAGGCTACACCGCCTTCTGGCAGACGACGGTGTCACTGCCGATCACGTTCGACGAGAAGGTGATCGATCCTTCCGGCAAGCGCGCAACCGATCCGAGCGTTCTGATCAAGGCGAATTATCCCAAGCTCGCCGAAAACGCGCTGGTGGCCAAGCTCGGCATCTCTCCTGATGACAAGCCGATGATCCAGAAGCTCAAGGGCTTCCTTTCGGAAGGCGCCCGCGTCCAGTTGCGCGACATCGTTGCCGCCGATCCCTCGGTGATCGGCACGACACGCGACGTCAACATCCTCGCCGCCGCCAATCTCGACTCCGCTTTCAAGGGCCAGATCGACCTCAGTGTCGAGGAAGCGCGACGCAAGGTCTCGGACCAGCAGATCACCTGGATGAACAAGCTCAAGGCCGAGGGCGCGATGGCCGAGCACTTCAACAGCGGCCTGTTCACCTACGGCGCCTCCAGCCGCCCGGAAACCTCGGGCATGGGCGTGGCGATCATCGGCTCGTTTTATATGATGGTGATCGTGCTGCTGCTCGCGCTGCCGATAGGCGTCGCCGCCTCCATCTATCTGGAGGAATTCGCCAAGAAGAACCGTTTCACCGATCTTATCGAGGTCAACATCAACAATCTGGCCGCAGTGCCGTCAATC
>NZ_RZRP01000088.1:0-12375 GCF_003997795.1 Mesorhizobium sp. M7A.F.Ca.US.005.03.2.1
CTCTGGTCACCGTTCGCAGCGTTATAGAAAAGCTTGGGAAATCGTCGCTGACTTATCTGCATGAAATGCGCGGTACGCTGGACGGAGTCCTGCATGCGCGCATGCGCACCGTAACGGTGCGCTTCGATCTTCAAGCGCGGAGCAAGATCGAGATCGAAGGCGAGGCCCGGCAGGCGAGCGCGAAACTCCCGAGGGGGTGAAGCCGGCAGCTTTGCGCCTCAAGTCGGTCGTTAAGACCAGCTTCGCCGTTTCCCGAAAGCCGACGTCATCGGACTACGCTGGCTTAAGATGACTGCGCCTCTAGACGGACGGCGGCGACAGGATGAAAAGCGCTTGCGCCTGCTTGGTGGCGGAACTGTTGCGGAAGGTGTGGAGGCGTCTTGGGTCGAAAGTCATGGCGTCGCCTTCGAGCAGGACGAACTCCTCGCCTTCGAGCAACACGGTCACGCTGCCCTCGACGACGAACACGAATTCCTCTTCCGAACGCCAGCTGTAGAGCTTGTCGCCGCCGGTGCCGCCCGGCGCCATGATCGACAGGATCGCCTGCGTCCGAACCGCGGATTTCGGGCTGAGCAGGAAGTCTGAAAGGTCGGTGCCGCCGAGCACCGCCGGAGTGCGCGCGTCAACGCGGACGACAGCCGTGTTGTCATGCTGGAACAGGCTGCCGATCGTAATTCCAAGAATGTCGCACAGGCGAACGAGCGTTGCCACCGAGGGCGAGGCCTTGTCGCGTTCGACTTCGCTGAGAAAACCCTTGCTGACTTCAACGCCATCCGCCACGGCCTGGAGGGTAAGGTCCAGTTCGCGCCGTCGATTGCGCAGGGCATCACCGATGCGGGCCGTGGACGGCCTCTGGGTGCCACTCGTCATGATTGCGCTCTCAGCATGTTCAATCCCATACCGTCAGCTCGGTCCGCCGTACAAGCCGGAATTTTATGTGTTCTGTATAGAACAACTTTGTTGACTTATACAGAATTCCCCACCAGCATCCAGATGAATTTCGAGGAGGCGGCGGTGCCATGAGGCGAGCCTTCCCCGCCAGCATACGGATGAAGGAGCGATGATGAGCCAAGACGATATTGCCGAAGCCAGGCGCAGTTCGCAGAGTTGGTACTGGTGGGGCATCGCGACGTTTTTCCGCTGCCCGGTAGCGGAGACTCCGGCCGATGTGGATATCGGCCTGGTCGGCGTGCCGCACAGCTCCGGAAACGGCTCGACGGAGCGCGACCAACATCTTGGCCCGCGTGCGGTCCGCAACGTGTCGGGCTACTATCGCCGCTCGCACGGGGTGCACGGCTTTTCGCCATGGGATGCCGCCAAGATCAGCGATCTTGGCGACGTTCCCCTGCCCGAGGCCATGAACAACGAGGCCTGTGTCCGCGACATCGAAGCCTTCTACGCCCGGCTCGACGCCGCCGGCACAAACCCGGTTTCCATCGGCGGCGATCACTCGATCACCGGGCCTATCATCAAGGCCATCGCCGGACCGGGCCGGCGCCTGTCGGGAGGCCAGCCCTGCTCGCTGATCCATTTCGACGCGCACACCGATTCCTACGACAACATGCCCCACTGGCTTGGCGCGAAGCGTTCGGCGGCGCACTGGGCGGCCTATACGGCAAAGGAAGGTGCGGTCGACCCGGAACGCAGCATCCAGATCGGCATGCGCGGTCATCCGGCGGCGGATATCCACACCGGCGGCGTTGGCGGCTCGAGTCGCGCTCTGGGCTATCGGGTTGTTACGATGGACGAGTTCGAACGCTTGGGCATAGAGCGCATGGTGGAGATGATCCGCGAGCGGGTTGGCGATCGCCCCGCCTACATCACCTTCGATCTCGACAGCCTCGACCCCTCCGTCGCTCCCGGGGTTTCGAACCTCGAGCCGGGCTTCGGCGGCCTGACCATCCGCGAGGCGACGCGCCTTCTGCAAGGATTGAAGGGGCTCAACATCATCGGTGGGGACGTCGTCTGCCTGATGCCGACCAAGGACAGCCCCAACCAGATCACGGCGCAGGTCGCCATGGTGATGATGTACGAACTGATCTGCCTGATCGCCGCAAAGAATGCCGAGACGCACTGACGCGTGGCCTTGGCCGCTACAGGAGCGCGCCGACGCCATCGGTGATGGCGTCGCGGCTCGCGGCTCCGGACTTTCGATGCCGATGCGGTGGCGCCATTCTTTCGCTGTCTCCTGTTCTCTTAAATGAATTATGTTGACTATTGACGAACTTTCGGCAAGCGTTCCTTGAGGCCGCCAAGAGCCCAAACTAGAGGTGAACCATGAACCGCAAGATCCTTCTACTCATCGCCCTCTCGGCCGCCACGCCGGCGGCAGCACAGCCGCCGAGCTTCGCCGCCGACGGTAAACTGCAAGCCTGCGTCGATCCCACTTTCCCGCCGATGGAATTCATCAAGACGGCGGGCGAGGCTCCCGTTGGCGTCGACATCGACGTCATCAAGGCGCTGGCCGCGCACTGGAAGGTCGACGCCAATATCACGACGATGGACTTCAGCGGCCTGCTTCCCGGCCTGGAATCGAAGCGCTGCGACATCGTCATCAGCGGCGCTTTGCTGAAACCCGAACGGCTGGAGAAGCTGAGCGGCGTGCCTTATCTGAAGACCGGCGTCGTCATGATCGGCAAGGCCGACGATGCGTCCGCCTACAAGAGCTATGAGGATTTCTCCGGCAAGACCATCTCCGTCCAGTCCGGCACTTCCTATATAGGCCTGCTGGACAAGGTGAACGAGGACCTGGCCAAGGCCGGCCGCGACAAGATCACCATGCAGACCTATCCCAAGCAGACCGATGCGATGCAACAGGTGGTGCTGGGCCGCGCGGTCGCGACGATCAGCCAGGACACCGAATTCGCCTACCGCGACTTGCAGCAGCCCGGTGAGTTGAAGATCGTCTACTCGGCCGGCGCGCAGGATCAGTACGCGGCCTATTTCCGCAAGGATGAGGCTGACGCGGCGGCGGTCGCCGCTACTGTCAAGGAGCTTGCCGCGAACGGCACCATGAAGACCATCGCCGAGACGTGGAAGCTTCCGATGTCGACCATCAGTGGCATCGGTCAGTAACGGCGCGATCGGCAGGGTTCCGTGAGCTTTGACTTTGGCTTGTTCTGGTCGACACTTTTTTCCGGGACGTTCTTCAGGGCGGCGCTGGTAGCGCTCGCCCTGACAATACTCGCGCATGCGGCGGCGATCCTCCTGTCGCTGCCGCTTGCCTTGGCGCTCAACGGGCAAAACAAGGTGCTGCGCTGGGGAGCGACGGCCTATATCGCTGTTTTCCGCGCACTGCCGGCGCTTCTGCTGCTGCTGTTCGTCTGGAACGGCCTGCCGCAAATATGGCCGATCTTCCGCGAGACCTGGTTTTCGCCCTTCATCGCGGCCCTCCTGGCGCTGACGCTGAACGAGGCCGCCTATCAGGTCGAGATCAACAGGGCGGCGCTCAGCGCCGTCGAAGAAGGGCAGTTTCAGGCCGGCGCCGCACTTGGCCTGCGCAAGCCGCAAGTGTTCTTCCTGATCATCGTGCCGCAGGCGCTGCGCATCGCCCTGCCGCCGACCGTCAACGAGTTCATCACGCTGCTCAAGACCACGTCGCTGGCCTCGGTGATCTCATTGACGGAACTGATGGCGGTCACCCAGCAAAGCGTCGCCTCAACGTTCCGCTATGCCGAGTTCTACGCCGTCACCTCCCTCTACTACCTGGCGATGGTCTATGTACTGATGATCCTGCAGAAGCGGATCGAACGGCGCTTCGCCTGGGCCAAGCCCCACGCGGCCGGAAACGATACCGACAAAGTGCCCCATCACGCATGACGGGCACAAAACGGTGGGCCGCAGCGTGCGGCACGCCATTGACATCCATCGACGCGACGGCATGACGCTGCTCCGAAAGGGCGCCAGATGCCTGAGCCGCGCAGCAATTCAGGGGGACGCGTAATGTCAGGGGCTAGTTCAGAACAGATGCCGGAACAGGCTGATGTCGTCATCGTCGGCGGCGGCATTGCCGGATGTTCGGTCGCCTATCACCTCACCAAGCTTGGCATCACCGACGTCGTACTGTGCGAGCGCAAGCAGCTGACATGCGGCACGACATGGCATGCCGCCGGCCTGGTGACGCAGTTGCGGGCGACGCGACAGATGACGGAGCTGGCGAAATACACCGGCGAGCTGTTCGGCCGCCTCGAAGCCGAAACCGGACAGGCCACCGGCTTCATGCAGCGCGGCTCGCTGCGTGTCGCCAACACCGAGGCGCGCTTCGAGGAGCTGGCACGCGGCGCCTCGATGGGGCGCAATTTCGGCCTGCCGGTCGACATGGTCACGCCCGGCGAGATCAAGGAACGCTGGAGCCCGGTCAACATCGACGGCATCGTCGGCGGCTTCTGGTTCCCCAATGATGGACAGGTCAACCCCACCGACGTCACCATGGCCTATGTCAAGGGCGCGCGCACCGGTGGCGCCTGCATTCTCGAAAACACGCCGGTCACGAAAATCCTGGTCGAGAACGGCCGCGTTTGCGGCGTGGTCACCGACAAGGGCGAGATCCGCGCCGACAAGGTGGTGATATGCGGTGGCATGTGGTCGCGCGATCTCGCGGCACAGATCGGCGTGACGCTGCCGCTGCACGCCGCCGAGCATTTCTACATCGTCACCGAGACCATCCCCGGCCTGCCAACCAATTTGCCGGTGCTTTTCCTGGGCGACGAGTGCTCCTACTACAAGGAAGACGCCGGTAAGCTGCTGCTCGGCTGCTTCGAGCCGGTGGCCAAGCCGTGGGGCCATAACGGCATCTCGCCCGATTTCTGCTTCGACAGCCTGCCCGAGGACTTCGAGCATTTCGAACCGATCCTCGAAATGGCAACCAGGCGGGTGCCGCTGCTGGCGGATGTCGGCATCAAACTGTTCTTCAACGGACCGGAAAGCTTTACGCCGGATGACCGCTATCTGCTGGGCGAGACGGCTGAGGTCTCCGGCCTGTTCTGCGCCACCGGCTTCAATTCCGTCGGCATCCTCTCCTCGGGCGGCGTCGGCAAGGCGCTGTCGGAATGGATCCGCGACGGGCGCCCACCGGTCGATCTCGCCGATGTCGACGTGCGCCGCACCATGTCGTTCCAGTCGAACAAGAAATATCTCTACGACCGCACCACCGAAACGCTTGGCCTTTTGTTCGACATGCACTGGCCATACCGCCAGTTCGCCACGGCGCGCCACATCCGCAAGAGCCCGTTCCACGACCGCCTGATGGCGGTGGGTGCCTGCATGACCGAGGCCGCCGCCTACGAACGCCCTGGCTTCTTCGCTTTGCCCGGCATGAAGGCCGAGATCGACTATTCCTACGGCCGCCAGAACTGGTTCGGCGCCTGCGGCGAGGAAAGCCGCAACACGGCTGACAACGTTACGCTGTTCGACCATTCCTGCTTCGTGAAATACTGGATCGAGGGGCGTGACGCCTGCGCGGTGCTCAACCGCATCTGTGCCAACAATGTCGACGTACCCGCCGGCCGCGTCGTCTACACGCAATGGCTGAACGAGCTAGGCGGCATCGAAGCCGATGTCACGGTCACCCGCATCTCCGAAACCGCCTACATGGTCGTGACCATCGCCGTGTCGCAGCGGCGCGACCTGGCCTGGCTCAAGCGCCATATCCCGGCGGACGCGCATGTCTTCGTGCAGGATGTCACCTCCGGCCTGCCCATGCTGGCGCTGATGGGGCCGAAATCGCGCGATCTCCTGCGCGCCGTCTCGCCCGATGACTTCTCGGAGGCGGCGTTTCCCTTCGGCACCAGCCGCGAGATCGACCTTGGCTATGCGCGGGTGCGCGCCAGCCGGCTGACCTTCGTCGGCGAGCTTGGCTGGGAGCTCTACATGCCCGCCGAGTTCGCCGCCCATGTCTTCGACAAGCTGGCCGAGGCGGGCGCCGATTTCGGCCTGCGCCAAGGCGGCTACTTCGCCATCAATTCGCTGCGCATGGAGAAAGGTTACCGCCACTGGGGTCACGACATCGGCGAGGAAGACAGCCCGCTGCAGGCAGGGCTTGGCTTTGCCGTGGCGTTCGACAAGCCAGGCGGCTTCATCGGCCGTGATGCGCTGTTGCTGCAGAAGGAGGCGGGCAAGCCGCGCCGCCGCTTGGTGCAGTTGCGGCTGCAGGCCGAAGATGCGCCTCTCCTCTATCATCACGAACCGATCTGGCGCGGCGGCAAGATCGTCGGTTCGGTCACCTCCGGCGCCTACGGCCACCGCATCGGCGCCTCGCTCGGCATGGGCTATGTCGAATGCGAGGGCGGTGTCGACGATGCCTGGCTGGCAGCCGCCCCTCTGGAGATCGAAATCGCCTGGAAGCGATACAAGGCCATTGCGCAGCTCAAGCCGTGGTACGATCCGAAGGGGGAACGCCTGAGACCGTGACAGAACCTCCTTTTGGATCAGTCGGAGGCCCTAAGTCCCAGCCACGCTGAAGGTCCGCTTCGGCTTCCGCTGACGCCTGAAGCTACCAGTCCGCTTTCGGCCCAGTCGTGACCGAGCATGGGCTGTCTGATTGAGACTTCTGCCTCGGCCAGCTAGCCGCCGGCACAAAATCAGCATCGTCGGCCTATAATGTCATCAAGAGCTTCGATCCTTGAAGCGGTTCCAGAGATGCATGCGGTTCGCGACCTGCACGGCGACCGGATGGACCGGAACCGGTTTCATGTTGGTGACCGGCAAAGGCATCTGCTCGTCCCGGCGCCGGCCTGCCGCCCAGCGGCCGATTTCCTGGCCAAGAGACATTGCCAATGCCACGCCGCGGCCGGAATAGACGCCGCCAAACACGAGGCCGGGTGCCAGGCGATAGAGGCGAGGTCTGCGATCAGGCACCACGGCAAAGGTGCCATGCCAGTATTCCACGATCGGCGGTTCGCCGCCGAATGCGCGAAAAGCCTTGCCCAGCATGCTCGAGACCTTGGCGCGACCGCGGTCGGCCTCGTCAAACCAGAATGTATGCGTGCCGCCGCTCACCAGCCGGCCGTCGACGTCGTAGTGGAAATAGCGGATGTCGTTGCGCATGTCGGACACCGCGGGGTTGCCGACAAGGATCTGGGTGCGCAGGCCTTCCGGCAGTGGGTTTGTCGCGGCCTGGAAGACCTTGAACGGCATCAGTGTCTTCTTCAGCCCAGCCCAGAGGTCGCCGGTAAGCGCATTCGTGGCAAGCACCACTTCTGGCGCCGTGACGCTTCCCGTTGCGGTGAAGACGCGCCAGCCGCCTTCCACCTTCTCGATGCCAGACGCCGCGGCGTTCTCGAAGATGGTCACGCCTTCGCGCTCAAGGGCGCCGGCAAGGCCAATGGTCATGGCGAACGGATTGATGTGGCCGGAATTGTGCACCATCCAGCCGCCGAGATAGGGGCTGCCGATGCGCGCGCTGGCTTCGGCCCGGTCAAGCCAGGAGACATTGGCGCCGAAGGCTTTCCACTCTTCGTAGAACTGGCGCGCGCGGGCAAGCGTGGTGTCGGTGTGAGCGGGCTGGATCCAGCCTTCCTGAACCTGGTGGGCGTCTATGTTGAAGCGCTGCATCAGGCCGAAGGCTACGCCGGCCGCATCCGCAACCATGCGATTGTAGTGCTCACCGATCGTCTTGCCGTAGACCGCCTCGAACTCCGCCGGCGAGGCCTTGGAATGGTGGGAGATGACAAGGCCGTTGTTGCGGCCCGACGCTGCCGATCCGATCTCGTTGCTCTCAAGCAGGATGACATTGACGCCGCTGTCGCGCGCGCCAAGTGCCGCGGCCATGCCGGTGAAGCCGCCGCCGACCACCAGCACGTCCGTCTTCAGGTCGCCTTGCAGCGCCGGTGCGGCCGGGCGCCTGTTCGCGGTCTTGCGCCACAGATGCGGCGTCTTCCAGTCGACCTCAAACATGAAGGACGTCCTCGCTGGCGCCGCCGAGATAGTGTTCCCTCAGGGCCGAATGCGCGGCCATTTCCTGCGCCGGGCCATGCAGCTTCACCTTGCCGGTGTTGAGCAGGTAGGCGTAGTCGCCGCATTCGAGCGCCAGCTGAACGTTCTGCTCGACGAGCAGGATCGAAATGCCGTTGCGCGACAGGTCGAGGATGATGCGGAATATCTGGTGGACGATCTTCGGGGCAAGGCCGAGAGACGGCTCGTCGAGCATCAGAAGCTTCGGCTCGGCCATAAGCGAGCGCCCGATCGCCAGCATCTGCTGCTGGCCGCCGGACATGCGGCTTGCCATGCCGTTGCGCCGTTCCTTGAGCACAGGAAACAGCTCGAACACCTCGGCGCGCAACGCCTCGAAACTCTTCCCGCCGCGACCGATATGGGCCGCGACCAAGTTTTCCTCCACCGTCAGGCGCTGGAAGATCTGGCGGCCTTCCGGGCAGTGGGTGATGCCGAGACGCACGACCTGTTCGGGGCGCATCCCGGTGATGTCGCGGCCCTCGAACGCGATGCTGCCTGCGGTGGGCCGCGCCACGCCGGAAACGGAATTGAGCAGCGTCGTTTTGCCGGCGCCGTTCGGACCCAGGATGACGACGATCTCGTGCGGATCGACGTCAATGCTGATGGCCTCAAGAACGCCGACGCGCCCGTATCCCGAGCTGAGCCCGGCGATTCTGAGCAGCGGCCCGGATGTCGTCGATGTCATTGGCGGTTCCCAGATAGGCGAGTTGGACGTCGGTGCTTGCCTGCACTTCGGCGGGCGTGCCCCGGAAGAGCAGTTTCCCATGATGCATGACGATGATGCTGTCGCAGAGTGTCATGACGAGATCCATGTCGTGCTCGACGACGATCATGATCCGGTCGGGCGAACGCAACGCGGTGAGTTTTGCCGTCAGTTCCGCCGTCTCGTGGTGGTTCAATCCGGCGGCGGGCTCGTCGAGCAGCAGGACGCGCGGATTGGCGACCAAGGCGCGGGCGATCTCCAGCATGCGTTGTCGGCCATAGGGCAGGCCCCCGGCATCGACGTCGGCGTAGCCCTGAAGGTCAAAAAACCGCAGGATTTCCATGCATTTCTCACGCCGGCGCCGGCGCTGGGCGTTGGCATAGGGTGGCCAGATCACTTCCCTCCAGGCGGCCGCAACCTCGGCGGGATAGAAACAGACTTCAAGGTTCTCGATCGCCGACATCTGGTCGAAGAGGCGGATGTTCTGATAGGTGCGGGCAATTCCCGAATTGGCGATCTGGTATTTCTTGAGTTTGTCGAGACGCTTGCCGTCGAGCGTGATCGAGCCCGACGACACTGTGTAGGAACCAGCCGTCATGTTGATCAGCGTCGACTTGCCGGCGCCGTTCGGTCCGATCACGCCGTGGATTATGCCGGGAGCGAAGTCGGTCGACACGCCGTCGATGGCGACGACCTCGCCATACACCTTGCGAAGGCTCTGAAAGACCAGCGTCATTTTCCGAAAAGCCCTCGGATCAGTTTCTCCGGCCCGAAGCTGCGCGGCACGATGCCGGCCGGGCGCGCGATGATCAGCGAGATCATCAAAAGACCGAGGAAGAGGATGCGCCATTCGGCGAACTCGCGCAGCAGCTCCGGCAGCAGGATCAGGATTGCCGCGCCGGCGACGATGCCGAAGATGTTGCCGATGCCGCCGACCACGATCATCAGCACGATCAGCACCGATTCCTGCAGCGTGAAGCTTTCCGGGCTGACGAAACGCTGCGATGCGGCGAAGATCGCGCCGGCTATGGAACCGATCGTGGCCGAGGTGGCGAAAGCGGCAAGCTTGGCATTGGTGGTGTTGATGCCGATGCCGCGCGCGGCGTCCTGGTCCTCGCGGATCGCCGCCCACGCCTTGCCGAGGATGGAGCGCTCGAGCCGCCAGACCACGGTGCCGACGATGAGCACGGTGATCAGCAGCAGCCAGAAGAAGTCGATCGGCCGGGCAATCTGTATGCCGAGGATCGACGCCTTGTCCAGCCGGGCAATGCCTTGCGGCCCTCCGGTCAGCCAGTCGAGATTGTTGATGATGATGCGGATGATCTCGCCGAAGCCAAGTGTGACGATGGCCAGATAGTCGCCGCGCAATCGCAACACCGGAATGCCAAGCAATATGCCGGTGACCGCACCCAGGCAGGCGGCGACGAGCAGGATGAGCAGGAACGGCATATGCAGGCCGAGCTGCGGGCTTGCCAGCAGCCCATAGCTGTAGGCGCCGACCGCGTAGAAGGCGACGAAGCCGAGATCCAGCAGCCCGGTATAGCCGATCACGATGTTCAGGCCGATGCCGAGCAGGATGTAGATCAGCAGGCTGTTGAGGACACGGACATGGTAGTTGGGCAGGAAGGGCGTGGTCATGATCAGCGCGATCGCGATGGCGAAGACGAGCCAGGAGATGGTCCGGTTCGCACGCGGCCGGGCCGCGGCGAGAGTGTCGGCGGCGGCCATCAGAATTCCCTCTTGTACACGATGCTTTCCTCGGAGACGGCCTCGCCAAGTATACCGGCAGGACGGACCAGAAGCACGAGTATGAGGATCGCAAAGGCGAGAACGTCGCGATACTCGGTGCCGAGCACGCCGTTTGTGACAATGGGCAGCAGCGCGGTTCCCCACACTTCGATGAAAGCCAGGATGAAGGCGCCGAGCATGGCGCCGGGGATTGAACCGATGCCGCCGAGGATGGCCGCGGTGAAGGCCTTCAGCCCGATGACGGCGCCCATGCTGGGCGACATGATGCCATAGTAACTGGAATAGAGGATGCCGCCGGCAGCGCCGAGAAGCGGCCCGACGAAGAACACCATCGAGATGGCGCCGTTGACGTTGATGCCAAGCAGTTGTGCGGTCGGTCGGCTTTCCGATACGGCGCGCACGATGATGCCGATACGGCTCCGGTTGACCAGGACATGCAGGCCGAACATCAGCACGAAGGCGGCGATCAGGATGCCGATCTGCATCAAGGTGATGGTGCCGCCCATCACCTGATACCGGACGACGGGGAAGAAGCTGGGAAAGGCGACCGGCTGTGGGCCGGCCAGGATCTGCACCCCGGTGACGAGCGACAATGAGACGCCGAGCGAGGACAGCATCGGCGCGAGCCGGGTGGAGCTTCTCAGCGGTTTGTAGGCGACCCTTTCGATGCCGACGCCAATGAGCCCGACGAGGAAGATCGCCACGAGAAAGGCCGCGGTCAGCGCCAGCGCGCCCGACATCCCGACATCGCCGACCAGCAGGCTGAGCGCCAGAAACGCTACATAGGCGCCGAGCATGAACATCTCGCCATGGGCGAAGTTGATCATGCGCAACACGCCGTAGACCATGGTGTAGCCGAGCGCGATCAGGGCGTAGATCGAGCCGATGGTCAGGGCATTTACCGTTTGTTGAATAAGATTTCCCAGCATGGGCCGGCGTCCTGTGCCTGCAACCCCATGGACCGGTCGAACCGGGAAGGGGAATGGTCGACGTGGCCGCCCGTACTTGCGGCAGGCACGCCCGTCAACAGGTGAAGGAGCCGCTTCGCGCGTAGCGATGCGGCTCCGGCGGTCTGGCTGCTATTTCGAACCGACGAGATGGAAGCCCGTTCCCTCCACCTTGTAGAGGTAGGATGGGGCGACTTTGAGTTCGCCGGTTTCGTCGAATTCCAGCTCGCCGACGACGGTCTTCGCCTTGACTGCATGCAATGCTGCGTTGAGGTCCTCACGCGTGAGGCCTTTCGTCGTTTTCAGCACCTGTTCCAAAATCTGGCCCTGTACATAGCCGTAGATCGAATACGGGCCGGCTTCCTCACCATACTTCGCCTTGTAGAGTTTGGCGAAATCGGCGATCTCGGGGGAGGCATCCATCGGCGGCACCTGGATCGCGACAAGCGTGCCCTGGATATTGGCTTCGCCCGCCTGTTTGATGAGGTCCGGCGTGTAGCCGCCGTCCGGCACCATTAGCACGGCGGCGATACCTTGCTCGTGCATCTGCTTGGCAAACAGCGCAAGCTGCGGCATGACGGCGCCGAGATAGATCGCATCGGGCTTCTTGGACTTGATCTGGGCCAGCACAGCGGTGAAGTCCACGTCGGACGGCGCCACGGCAATGGTATCGAGGACCTTGCCGCCGCCGGTTTCGAAGTTCTTGGCGAAGATTTCGGAAATGCCCTGGCCGAAGACCTGCTTGTCGTTGACGATCACGGCAGTCTTGGCGCCGAGCTTGCCCAGCGCATATTCGGCTGGCAACAATGCGCCGGCCAGATCGTTGGCCACCGGGCGCACCATGAACTTGTAGCCCTGCTTGGTGAGAGACGGATTGGAGCCGAAGGTCATGGTCGGCAGCGTGCAGTCTTCATAGATCGGCAGCGTCGACTGGGCGACGCCGGAATTGAAGTTCACCAGGCCAAGCACGACCTTGTCATTGTCGCAGAATTTCTGGGCGACGAGCGTTCCCTCGCGCGGGTCGGC
>NZ_RZRP01000890.1:0-2513 GCF_003997795.1 Mesorhizobium sp. M7A.F.Ca.US.005.03.2.1
GACTTGTGCATTGCGATTTCGTTGAGCTCCTCTGAGCGCGGATCGTCCCACATCGATACGTTTGGGAAGGGAATGCGTTTTGCGCTGAACTCCCAATCGAGTTCGTCCGCATTGTTCCAATCGTAGTGATTGACGACAAACTGGTGTTCGCCCTTTTTGAGTTGATCATCCAGCGAGGCTTTATCGAAGACAGCGATATCGACCGCCATGCCAACCGCCTTGAGCTGAGCCTGCACAATTTCGGCAATCCGCTTGTATTCGGTCTCGCCTCTCGTCCAGAGGCTGACCGCCAGCGGCGCCCCGGCCTTGTGACGGACGCCATCGTCGCCACGAACCCATCCGGCCTCGTCGAGCAGATGGTTGGCTTTTTCCGCATCGTAGTGGATCTCAAAATCCTTGCCGACCCGCGATTCCGCGAGCGAGGCGATAAGAAATTGGTGCGACTCTGTTCCGATGCCGTTGTAGACGCCTTTGAGGATGGCAGCTTGATCAACAGCCAGGGCTGTCGCCTGGCGAATCTTGATGTCGGTGAACGGCTCCTTGCGAACGTTGAACTTGATTGTGGTGACGCCGATGCCGGGCAGGGTCCGGAACTTGATGCTCTTTTCAGCCTGCAACTGAGGGAGAAATTCGGTAGGCAGGCCAAGCAGCATGCCAACCCCGCCGGTCTTCAGTTCCAGGAAGGCTGTCGAAGCATCCGGAATCTCGCGCAGTGTCAGACGCTTGATGCTTGGCGGCCCCTGATTTTCGGAGAGCGGATTGGGCCAGGCATAGTCGTCATTGCTGACCAGCACGGTTTCCTGGCTGATGACGAAGCTCTCAAGCTTGAAAGGCCCGGTTCCCACAGCTTCCGTCACGCCGTAGCCGTTACTCACTGCGTCATAGGACTTCGGGCTCGGGATTCCCATGAACACGTTCGCCAAATAATAGATGAGATTTGGCTCTGGCCGCTTCATGATGAACCGGAACGCATGGTCATCGATGATCTCGACGTGGTCGATGGCGTCGACCATGAACTGATTCTCGGTGCCCGCGTATTTCGAGATCCACCACGGGATCGTGTGCGCGTTGAAGGGCTCGCCATCGTGGAACTTGACGCCCTGACGCAATGTGAAGCTCCAGCTCATCCCGTCCGGGGAATTTTCCCAAGATTGCGCGAGATGCGGATGGTAGGACTGATCGGCATCCATCTCGATCAGCCTGTCGTAGATCAAATAGGCTCCAAGATTGAGATAGGTGCCGCGGATCGGGTCGTAGTTGGGGCAGCCATTGCTGCTGCTGCCAAGCACCAGCACAAGCTCGTCCTGCGAGGCATGCGCAGGAGGAGACAGCACTCCAACCCCTGCGGCCAGCGACAGACCAGATGCCGAGATCAGAAACTCGCGTCTATTCATATTCTCTCCCCTTTTTTAGTTTTTTTGACGGCATTCCTGAGTGGTTAGCTGCCTCACCATCTCGCAAGCTTCGCCCCGACGAGGTCTTCGATCACCGAGGCCCTGAAATCGCCGGTCTTCTTGGTGCCCTCGATGTTCATCAGCACGGCGACCGCATGGGTTTGATCCCGCGTCAGGACCACCATGTTGGAGGCGCCCACGTCGCTGCCGGAATGCCCGACGAAATCGTGCCCGTTGATCGGCTCAGAAACCCAGCCCAGCCCCTGGTACGAAACCAGTTCCGGATCGACCTGGTCGTGCAACATGGCGGCTACTGCGCGTGGCGACAAAATCGCGCACTGGCCGGTTATTCCGCCAAGCATGCCACGCAGGATTTTTGTGAGGTCGGCTACCGAGCAACGAAGCATTCCAGACGGGACATCAGGATATCCCTCCTGCGGCAGCTCGTTGAACGCGCCTTTCCCATATTCATAAGGCTTGGCGAGAACGTTTGGTGCAAACTCTTTCAGATACCAATGCGCATTTCGAACACCCAGCGGTTCGAATATGTTCTTCTGGGTATACGCGGAAAAGCTCTGCTTGCTGATGCACTGGACCGCATAACCTGCCAACGCCACCCCGACATTGCAGTAGCTCCATCGATTGCCTGGCTTGGCTGGGCAAAACGACGTGGTAGGCGAATAGTATGCGCCACCCTCGACAAGAAAGTCCTTTAGAAAGCCCTTCAGGCTTTGCGTCGGATCTCCGTCGGTGGCCACGTCCAGATCGTCGTAGCCTTTATCCGAGATACTGGATGTGTGCGTGATCAGCTGATGCGGCGTGATCGGCAAGCTCGGGTGGCGAGGGTTCTTGATCCGAAAGTCGATGAACTTGTTGATGTCATCGTGCAAATCGTAGCCCTTCCGCTCAAACAACTGGACCAGGGCCGTGGCGGTGACCAGTTTGCTGACCGAAGCCAAATGCATTGGCGTGTCCGCGGTCAATTTGCGGTTTTGCGCCAGATCGGCAAACCCGAAGGCCGCAGTGTAGCGCGTCGCGCTGTCTCTGGAGGCGATGGCGACGGCGGCTCCTGAGACCTTGGCGGCCGCCATGCGTGCTGGAAGGGAGGCTTCGAAATCG
>NZ_RZRP01000891.1:0-2504 GCF_003997795.1 Mesorhizobium sp. M7A.F.Ca.US.005.03.2.1
GCTCAAGGCACGGCGCAAGCCGATCCTGATGGGGACAACCGCGATCCTGCTGGCGCTGGGCGCCCTGCAACTGGGCAAGGCCTTCTTCGCCGATCCGGCCCAGGTGGCGAGCAACGATGTCGTGCCGATCGTCGCCTCGCAGCCGATGCAAACCGCCTCGCTCGATGCCGCGAGCCAGCCAAAGACGGACGCGCAGCCCGCGGCAGTGGAAAGCGCGCCGGACCATGCCGTCAGACAGGCCGAGCCATCCGCACCGGCAACCAAGGACGACATGGCCGCGCAAAGCATGATTGCCACGCCGCCAGGCGCCGAGCCGTCGATGGGTGCCGCGCCGATCGCAGAACCGGTTCCCGCCCCCGTCGCCTTGGCTACATCGGCCGATGCAAACCCAGCGGCGTCCGAGACGACGATAGCTTCGGCTGCGCCGGCCTCGACCGTTCCGGTCGCCGCCGAACCTGCCGATACCGATACCGCCACCGGCATCCAGCCTATGGCGACAGAGCCGACCACCGCCAAGGACACCACGGGCGCGGTTCCGCCGGTGGACGCTTCGCCGGCGACGACGGCAAAATTCGACATTCCCGCTGACGCCGGCCCGGCCGCCTTGCGTGATGCCGCTGCCAGCGGCGACGCCAAGGCGCTGTTCGAAATCGGCTCGCGCTATGCCGAGTCGCGCGGCGTCAAGGAAGACATGGCGGCAGCGGCCAAATGGTACGAGAAATCGGCGGAACTCGGCTTCGCGCCGGCCGAATACCGTATCGGAAATTTCTACGAAAAGGGCATCGGCGTCGCGCGCGACATCAAGAAGGCGAAGACCTGGTACCAGCTTTCCGCGGCACAGGGCAACGCCAGCGGCATGCACAATCTGGCCGTGCTGTTTGCCATGGCGGCTGACGGCGTGACCGACAATGAATCGGCCGCGCACTGGTTCCAGGCGGCGGCCGACGTCGGCGTCAAGGACAGCCAGTTCAATCTCGGCATCCTCGCCGCCATGGGCGTCGGCATGAAGCAGAACCTCGAGGAGTCCTACAAATGGTTCGCGCTCGTCGCCAAGACAGGCGACAAGGATGCGGCGGCCAAGCGTGACGAGATCGCCAATGCGCTGCGGCCCGAGCAGCTCGAGCGCGCCCGCGCCGCGACCGAGCTGTGGAAGGCCAAGCCGCTGGATGCGGCAGCCAACTCGGCCGACATTCCCGAGTCCTGGCAGGACGGCGCGCCGCAGACGACCGCCAGCATCGACATGAAGAAGGCCGTCCAGAACATCCAGCGCATTCTCAACAAGAACGGCTACGACGCCGGCGGCGCCGACGGCAAGATGGGCCAGAAAACGAAGACCGCGATCATGGCTTTCCAGACCGACAACAAGATGGCGGCGACCGGCGAAGTCGACGAAAACCTGGTGAAGGCACTGCTGGCGCGCAAATAACGGCAGAGGCGTCGCTTCCACGACGCCCTTGCCACACATTCGCCTGTTAACTGATTGAGATGTTTTTTGTTTCGGCGGCGTAGCGCGGTTTGACTTCGCAGCACCTCCGGCGCAAGAACGAATTGGCTTGTCGGTCCAAGATGCCCGCAACGGTTGCATTCGCCGACAGGCAGAACTGATCGAGACTGACGGGTGGGCATCTATCTCCCGATCGCGGAAATTTCCGTCAATATCTTCGTCCTGCTGGCCATGGGCGCGGCGGTGGGTTTCCTGTCGGGCATGTTCGGCGTCGGCGGCGGCTTCCTCATCACGCCGCTCTTGATCTTCTACAACATCCCTCCGGCGATCGCTGTCGCCACTGGCGCCAACCAGGTCATCGCCTCCTCCGTCTCCGGCGTCCTTTCGCACATGAAGCGCGGTACGCTCGACCTCAAGCTCGGCGGGGTGTTGCTGGCCGGCGGCATTGTCGGTTCCACCGGCGGCATCTACGTCTTCGCCTTCCTGCGCAGGCTCGGCCAGCTCGACCTGTTCATCTCGCTGCTCTACGTCGTGCTGCTCGGCACCGTCGGCGGGCTGATGCTGGTCGAAAGCGTCAATGCGCTGCGCGCGACGCGCAGCGGTGCGGCGCCGGTGCTGAAGAAATCCGGCCAGCACAACTGGATCCACCGCTTGCCGCTGAAGATGCGCTTCAGGGCGTCAAAACTGTTCGTCAGCGTCATCCCCGTCCTTGGGCTTGGCGCCGGCATCGGCTTCCTGTCGTCGATCATGGGCGTCGGCGGCGGCTTCATCATGGTGCCGGCACTGATCTATCTGCTGAAAGTGCCGACCAATGTCGTCATCGGCACCTCGCTGTTCCAGATCATCTTCACCTCCGCCTATACGACGCTGGTCCACGCCACCACCAACCAGACAGTCGATGTCGTGCTGGCCTTCCTGCTGATGGCGGGCGGCGTCGCCGGCGCGCAGTACGGCGCGAAGGCCGGCCAGAGGCTGCGCGGCGAGCAGCTCAGGGCCTTGCTGGCACTGCTGGTGCTGGCGGTGGCGATACGATTGGCGATCGATCTTTTCGTCACCCCGC
>NZ_RZRP01000892.1:0-2502 GCF_003997795.1 Mesorhizobium sp. M7A.F.Ca.US.005.03.2.1
TGGCAAAGCCGATCGCGCCGAGCATGGCGTTGCGGTGCACGATGCCGATGATGGCGTCGCGCGACACCGGACTGCCGCGCAACGCGCTGAACGCGACTGCAATCCTGGAGGCTGAGAGCCCATCCTTCAGCCAGCGGGCGATCTCGTGCAATTCCGCGTCGCTATAGCTTGCCATATCGAGCTCCATCCAAAGTTCGGCCGCGCGCCGTCGGGCAGCGTCAAGGTTCGACCCGGTCGCCAGGCCGCAGTCAGGTTGTTTTTCAAGAGCCGGCTCTCAGCCGGCCAGCCTCAGCCGGCTTGGGCCGATTTCCCGCCGGCAAGGTGCAGAAGCCGCGCTTCGGCCGTGTTTCTGTCCAGGGCGGAAACTGCCCTGCCCGTCAGCCTGTCGAACAGGATGACGGTGCCGTCCTCGGTGCGGATGCAGGATCGGCCTGCCGCAAAAACAGCGCCGGCGCCATGCCGGCCGAATTGGGGGCCGAAGCCGCTGGGAGCGGCGGCTCCGGCCGTTCCGGTCGCCGGAGACAGGCGGCGGACCGGACCCGAGGCTGGTGCGGTCAGGCACTGGGCCTCGGGCTTCATCCGGGCCGGGGAGGAGGACGGCCGGGATGAAAGGGAATGGGCGGTTATGACCGCCGGGCGCGCCTCGCGTGAGGCCGGCGACTCGGCGCCATCAAAGCTGGACAGGTTTTGCATGACCGGATATAAGCATAACTCGAAAATGGATGCAAGCCATTCTTTCATAGACGAGAGCGGCTTTCATCCCTCACATGGGCGCCATGGCAAAAACGGAACTGTCGATCAAGGTCGGAGCGGCGATCCGCAAGGCGCGCAAGCAGCGCGGCCTGGTCATGCGCCACATCGCCGAGCACAACGACACCGATGTCGCCGCCGTCGGCAACTGGGAAACCGGCCGCAATCTGCCCAAGACCGAGAACCTGCTGAAGACCGCCGCCTTCCTGCGCGTCGACCCGGTTGCGCTGGGCCAGGGGCAGGTCGTGTTTCTCGACGATGCCGGACCGGTTGCCGATGCGGAGATCGTCACCGATGCAGGTCCGCTACCCGCCAGCTCGATGGACATCGAGGTGCTGGGCGCGGCCGTCGGTGGCGACGATGGCGATTTCACCTTCAACGGCGAGCCGGCGGGTTACGTCCAGCGCCCGTCGGGCGTGCGCAACCTGCCGAAGGTGTTCGCCCTGCACGTGCTCTCGGATTCCATGGTGCCGCGTTACGAGCCCGGCGACCTGATCTATTGCGGCGGCCGCGACGCCGTACCGGGCGACCATGTGGTGATCGAGACCTTCCCGGAGGAAAACGAGCGCAACGGCAAGGCCTTCATCAAGAAGCTGGTCAAGCGCACGGCGGGCGAGCTGGTCGTCGAGCAGTACAACCCGCCGAAGACGCTGACCTTCAACCGCTACGCCATCAAACATGTCTGGCGCGTGATTCCGCTGAAGGAATTGCTGGGGTATTGAGCAAGGGATGCTCTTCCTTCTCCCCCTGCGGGAGAAGGAAGAACCAGCGCTGGCACCCTCCCACTCAAGCCCGCCGCGATCCCTCCAGCGGCACATCCCTGTCGCTCAGCATCCGCGCTTCGCTGCGCACGCGCTGGCGCTCGTCGACAAACGCCGCCTGGATCGAAATCGCCGTCCCCGGCAGTCCGTCGGCGCGGCAGGCCGAACAGACGATACGGCCCGACAGAGCGGACAGCGGCGTATTCCCCGTCACCCCGAACCGCTTCAGCTGATCGGGTCGCCACCACCTGTTGCGGCCACAATCGGCGCACTCGACCGAGATCGAAGCGACATGCGCGATCGTTGGTTCCTTGCCCGGCAATGCCATCGCCCCTGCCTCGTCTTTGTTCCTGATTTGTTCGCATATTCCTGTGTTTTACGCCGGGAGTCGAGTCGCAGTTTTCAAACTTTCCCAGAAGTTTTTCTTCTAGCGTAATTTGAGTTATGCTTTCATAAATGTATGAAAATGTGAGTCGGGCACGAACCTGCCCACTGCATCAGACCCGGGAGCGATAATGGACGCTTTTGCCGCCGATTTTGCCCGTTCCTGCGGCTACGCCGGCGACAGCCTGGCCTTGCTTGAAGCCTTCGAAGCAATCCGTCGCAGCGGCATCGCCCACGCCCGTCAGGATCACGTCAGGCGCAAGGCGGTGATCGACGAGTTGAAACCGTCGGAGGCGCTGTTCCTGGCCGCTATCGGTCCGGCACTCTCGGCGCAGGAGGTAATCGAGGACGCCGCCCGCTTCATAGCCTGCTGGCGCAACATACCGCGCTGGCGCCAGGAGCGGCGCCTGCCCGACCTGATCAGGGCCAAGCAGCAGCGCCTGGTGGCGCGCTATTTCCGCCGCCATGGCCACAGGCTCTGGGCAAGGGAAGCGGTGTGAGGACTGGACCAGCCATTTGCGGGTTCCATCAGCCATTTTTTCTTTCTAGACTGCGCAGGGGTGGCTGACCGTTCGACGTGCATAGTTTGGAATGTTCAAGACTGCCC
>NZ_RZRP01000893.1:0-2495 GCF_003997795.1 Mesorhizobium sp. M7A.F.Ca.US.005.03.2.1
GTCGTAGACGGCATCCTCGACGGCGTTGAGGCCGGGGCTTTCAGCGAACATCCAGCCGGTGAAGATGCGGCGGATCTTGCGGTCGAGCGTGATCTCGTCGACCTCGACGAAGGAATCGGTCTTCGGCGCCTCCGCCTGCGGCCGCGAATAGCAGACGCGCGGCGTCACCTGCAAAGCGCCGAACTGCACCGTCTCGTCGATATAGACATCGAAGGTGATGATCCGGCCGGTGATCTTGTCGATACCGGCAAACTCGGCAACGGCATTGGTAACCCGGTCCGCTCCCGCGGGCGGCGCCGGTGCGGGTGCCGCGGGCTCAGGCGAAGCGGCGAAGGCCACGGTGCTGACGGCAAGACCGGCGGCTAGCGCCAGACTGGCCGATATTGAGTAAGAAAAGCTCATGCAAAGATACCGGTGGTTCGCGCCCGGGTGATTCTGTCGATCGCCAAGGCTAGTCGCCGTTTTCTGATCAGCAAGCAGCTAAACACCAATTGTGGCGATAAAGGACCGGCTTGCACCCTGTCGCTACGACCCGGGTGTCCAGGCATCGTAGTCGCCGGTGACCTGCGGGCGATGCTGATTGGTGAGCACCGAGCCCTTCGGGCGATAGGCCGCCGGGCTGCCGGTCAGATTGGGCTGATGCGGCTTCTGCCAGTCGCGTGGCTTGTAGTCCTCGCTGGACGGCGCGACGTCGACACGGTGGTGCATCCAGCCGTGCCAGCCGGGCGGTATCGCCGAAGCTTCCGAATAATTGCGGTAGATGACCCAGCGGCGCGTGCGGCCTTCCGAATCGATGCCGCCTTCGTAGTAAAAATTGCCGGTCTCGTCCTGGCCGACCTTCTTGCCATACCGCCACGTGTGCAGGCGGGTTCCTATCGTCTGGCTGTTCCACCAGGTGAAAAACTGCGTAAGGAAAGTCTTCATTTCAAAACCCTCGCGCCAGCAGCGCCCGTTTCCTGCTTATGGCGTCAGGCCTTGCCGAAGGCAAGGCTTTTGCCACGGCGTGTGCGCAAATGGCTTTCCTGAAACCCGACACAAGCCTGTGATCCTGCCGGTGGCTGCATGCACGCTTGCCAAGCCTTTGCGGTGTTTCTAAAGCTCTGCGCGCCCATGCTTGTATCCAGCCCGGCTTGAGGCCAAAGGAGGTGACGATTGGCCACGGAATTGCCGACCACCGACATGCGCATCAGCGCCGAGGCGATTCGCCACCGCAAGGGCGGCACGCCGATCGTTTGCCTGACCGCCTATACCTATCCCATCGCCCGTCTGCTTGATCACCATGTCGATCTGCTTCTGGTCGGTGACAGTGTCGCCATGGTCCTCCATGGCCACAAGACGACACTGGGTGCCTCCCTGGAGATGATGATCGCGCATGGGCAAGCCGTGATGCGCGGCTCGGCCAGTGCCTGCGTCGTCGTCGACCTGCCGGCTGGCAGCTATGAGGTCACGGCAGCACTTGCCGTCGCCTCGGCGCGGCGGGTCGTCGACGAAACCGGCTGCCAGGCGGTGAAGCTCGAAGGCGGCGTCGAAATGGTTAGCCAGATCGCGGCCATCGTCGCCGCCGGCATTCCGGTCATGGGGCATATCGGCCTGCAGCCGCAATCGGTCGAGAAGGACGGCGGCTACAAGATCAAAGGCCGCACCGAGGAGGCTGTTGCGGCATTGCTTCGCGATGCGCTCGCCGTCGAGAACGCCGGGGCTTTCTCGGTGGTCATCGAAGGCACGGTCGAGAGGGTCGCCGCCGATATCAGCCGCCGCCTCGCCATTCCAACCATCGGCATCGGCGCCAGCGGCGACTGCGACGGCCAGATCCTGGTCATCGACGACATGGTCGGGCTGACCGTCGATCGCGTGCCGAAATTCGTCAAGGAATACGCCGACCTGCGCAGCGCGATCTCGCATGCCGCAAAGAGCTATGCAGCAGAAGTGCGAAACCGGACCTTCCCGGGCCCCGGCCATGTCTTTTCGGCGACAAACAGCAGGGATGACGCATGAGCCAACCCGTCGTCGTCGACAGCGTTGCCGCACTTCGCACGCAAATCCATGACTGGCGCCGTGACGGCCTTCGTGTCGCCATGGTGCCGACCATGGGCGCTTTGCACGACGGGCACATCTCGCTGGTCAGGATCGCGCTCGAAAAAGCCGAGCGCTGCGTCGTGTCGATCTTCGTCAACCCGACACAGTTCGCGCCGAGCGAAGACCTCGACAAGTACCCGCGCCAACTCGCCCGCGATCTCGACCGGCTCGGCGCGGCAAAGGCCGACCTTGCTTTCACACCGACGGTTGGCGAGATGTATCCCGCCGGCTTCGCCACGAAAATCTCAGTCGGCGGCCCCTCCGCCGGGCTCGAATCGGACTTTCGGCCGACCTTTTTCGAAGGCGTCGCCACTGTCGTGGCAAAGCTCCTCCTGCAGGCAACGCCCGACTTTGCGGTCTTCGGCGAGAAGGACTACCAGCAGCTTTGCGTTGTGAGGCAGCTCTGCGGCGATCTCGAC
>NZ_RZRP01000894.1:0-2495 GCF_003997795.1 Mesorhizobium sp. M7A.F.Ca.US.005.03.2.1
AACTTCTGCAAGCCCTGCTGTCACGCGACGTCTTCATCCGCAAGCCGATGGTGCCACGGCTCGACCGCTGCATCCGCGTCAGCGTCGGCCTCGATCACGAGCTCGACATTTTTGCCGAGGAACTTCCCGGTGCTTTGGCGGCAGCGCGGGGCAATTAGGATACCGCTGGCGCGCAACCGGCAGCAAAAGCCGCCTACAAATCCATTTCCCAGGTCTGGCCGGTCAGATCCTTGCCGAAGCTGCGGTGGTGCTCCTGCGAGACCAGCCTGAAGCCGGCACGTTCGTAGATCGCGCGCGCCGCAACGAGGATGTCGTTGGTCCACAGAACCAGCTTGGTGTAGCCGCAAGCCCGGGCCTGGTTCACGCATTCCGCCACCAGTCGTTTGCCGATGCCGAAGCCGCGCGCCGACGCCTCGACATGCAGCATTCTCAGCTTGGCCACCTTGTCATCCTGATGAACCAGGAACACCGCGCCGACCGGCTGACCACCGCGCTCGGCGATCCAGCAGAAATCGCGGCCGGGCACGAAATTGCGAATGAAATCGGCGCCGATCTCGGCGAGCATGGCCTCGAACTCGATCGTCCAGCCATATTCCTCGGCATAAAGTTGGGCCTGGCGCTGCACGACCCAGCCGACATCGCCGACGCGGTGCGGCCGCAACGTCACCTCACCGCTTTCACGGGTGGGATCACCCAGCAATTCCCCCGCCTTGCGCAAGGCGCTGCGCAGTTCATGCAACCTGTCGTCGGGTACGCTTTCGATCAGCCGCGCCGTATCCCGATCGGCCGCCGCCTGCAGCCTGGCAAGCGCTGCCTCGCCCCTTGCGGTCAGCGAGAGGACCCTTCGGCGCCGGTCAGCCGGGTCCGTTCTGGCCTCGGTCAGCCCCTGGCCCGCGAACTTGCGCAGGATCCGCGTCAGATAGGCGGCATCGACACGCAACTGTCTCGATATTTCGGAGGCCGCCGGGCCATTCTCCAGCCGAAAAGCACCAACCAGGAAACCTCGCTCGCCGGCGATTTCGGCGGAAGCCGGGTTGCTGCGGTGACCCAGTTCGAACAGCACGCGCGCCTCGGTCAAAGTGAATGCACTTTGTGTCAGCGTCTCGTCGAGAAGGCCGACAGTGCGCGTGTAGAAGCGATTGAAGCGCCGGACATCGGCCACCAATGCGTTGCGTTCGTCCAACATTTGCGGCCAGCTCCTAATAAAGCAGTTCCATTTTCCTAAATTAGTGGACTGAGTCAATTAAATTCAAGGCCAGAAGGCCAGCTAAAGCCGGAAGGCCCAGCTATTGCGTCCGCGCGCAGGTTGCATTCCTCAGGTCGTGCGCCAGATTCAAAACGAGACAGGCTTGGAGAGATTCATGGCTGGTCATCGCAGGAAAGTGCACGCACGCGTCTACGGTAACGTGCAAGGCGTCGGCTTCAGAGCCTGGGCCCGGGATGAGGCCACGGGCCTTGGTCTTGCGGGCTGGGTTTGCAATGAAGCGGACGGGTCCGTAACGGCCGAGATCGCAGGCCTCGATGAGGCGGTCTCGACAATGATCGAGCGCCTCTGGAAAGGGCCGGCCGGGGCTTTGGTTTCCAAGGTCGACGTCGAGGAGTTGGAGGCAGACAACGCCTCTGTTGGGTTCAGGATCGTGGCATGAAGGCGGATTTGGATTGAGCGCCTTGAATTAATTAAACGTTCGTTTTATTATTGCTCCGCAGAGGAGCTGACATGGCACGCACCGCCGGGTCTGATGGCGAAAAGACCGAAGCGACCATTCGTGAGGCGGCGGTCAATCTGATCGCGCGTTTTGGCTACGAGGCGATGTCGATGCGACAGCTCGCAGCCGAGGTCGGCGTACAGGCGGCCGCGCTCTACCGCTACTTTCCGACCAAGGAAGAGCTTCTGTTCATGCTGATGCGCGAGCACATGGAAGGTTTGACCGAAGCGTGGGAAACAGCTCGCCCGGTTAATGCGGATCCCGTGCAGCGGCTTTCGGCCTATGTCGAAAACCACATCACTTTCCACATCGAGCGACGGCACGCCACGCATGTGTCGAACATGGAATTGCGCAGCCTGTCGCCGGAAAGGCTGACGCAGATCCTGCGCATGCGCACTGCCTACGAGAAGGAGCTGCGCACCATCCTGCGCGACGGCGCCGAGACGGGCGCCTTCAGCATCGACGACACCGGACTGACCGCCATGGCGCTGATCCAGATGATGACCGGCGTCATCGTCTGGTTTCGGCCGGGCGAACGGCTGTCGATCGGCGAAGTGACCACAACATATCTTTCAATGACAATGCGGCTCGTCGGCGCGAAGATCGACGCCTACAGCGCCGCGCGTCCCTTCGGACGCGCAAAGGACGCTGCAGCCTTTTGATTCGCGCATGATCCCTTTTCGAATCAAAGTCGATTTTCGGGGTCATGCGCAGGGAGGAGAAAAATGTACACCAACACGCTCAGCTTCGGGCATGACGAAGAGATCGAGGCGCTGCGCGACATGGTGC
>NZ_RZRP01000895.1:0-2491 GCF_003997795.1 Mesorhizobium sp. M7A.F.Ca.US.005.03.2.1
GGCCAGCACCAGGCCGGCGACGATCGCCACCACCGTGGCCAGGGTCGGATAGATCACCAGCAGGCCGGTCATCAACGCGTCGCGCATGGATGGTCCCTTGCCGGTGTCGGCGGGTACTTCGAACGGTCCGGCAGCCTGGCTGACCATTTTCGGGACGTTGATGTCGGCCGGGCGCAGGCGTGCGGACAATCCGGCGTCGCTGTCGATGGCATGGAATCTTGCTGTGCTGGTCATGGCCGCGAACCCTCATTTCCCGCGCTTTATCGGCGGCGATTGTGTCGGCACGATGCCGCACGCATGGCGGGATTGTTTCATTTGCGGTCCGGATTGGTTTCAAGGAGGTGCGGCATCGCCTTCTCTCATCGGCAGCGCCAGAGGTCTGACCCTTGCCGCATCCGACCTCTTCGGTTAGGACACCCGCGTTGCGAAAATCGCAACATTGCCGACCTGCAAGCATCATAAAACGCCGAGCAAACACCCCATGGCCGATAAATCGGAAAAGACGAAAGCGCGACTGCCGCGCGGCTTTGCCGACCGCAGCGCCGAGGACATCCGCGCCGTCGAGAAGATGATGGCGACGATCCGCTCGGTCTATGAGCTTTACGGTTTCGAACCGGCCGACCAGCCGCTGATCGAATACACCGATGCGCTGGGAAAATTCCTCCCCGACCAGGACCGGCCGAACGAAGGCGTGTTCTCCTTCCAGGATGACGACGACCAGTGGCTGTCGCTGCGCTACGACCTGACCGCGCCGACGGCGCGTTATGTCGCCGAGAATTACGAGCGGCTGCCAAAACCTTACCGCAGCTATCGCTCAGGCTGGGTGTTCCGCAACGAGAAGCCCGGCCCCGGCCGCTTCCGCCAGTTCATGCAGTTCGATGCCGACACGATCGGCACGCCGGGTGTGGCCGCCGACGCCGAAATGGCCATGATGATGGCCGACGTCATGGAAGCGCTGGGCATCAAGCGCGGCGACTACGTCATCCGCGTCAACAACCGCAAGGTGCTGGATGGCGTGCTGGAGGCGATCGGCCTTGGCGGCGAGGAGAATGCCGGCCGCCGGCTGACGGTGTTGCGTGCGATCGACAAGCTCGACAAGCTCGGGCCGGAAGGCGTGAAGCTTTTGCTTGGCCCGGGCCGCTGGGACGGCGGCAAGGAGGGCGAAGGCGACTTCGCCAAGGGCGCCGGGTTGAACAATGGGCAAGCCGAGGCGGTTCTTCTCGCGACTGCGAGGACTATACAGGCCGGCCAGGATTCCATGGTCAGTTCGAACGCGATCTACCAGGAAGGCGTCGGCGAACTCGCCACGATTGAAGCGCTGGTCAGGGCGGCCGGATATGGCGAAGACCGGATTGCCATGGACCGCTCGGTCGTGCGCGGCCTCGAATACTACACCGGCCCTGTCTTCGAGGCCGAGCTTCTGGCCGAAATCCCCAACGAAGACGGCCAGATCGTGCGCTTCGGTTCGGTCGGTGGCGGCGGGCGCTACGATGGCCTCGTCTCGCGCTTTCGCGGCGAGCCGGTGCCGGCGACCGGTTTTTCCATCGGCGTCTCCAGGCTGATGACCGCGCTGAAGAACCTCGGCAAGCTCGATGCCTCGGACGTGATTGCGCCGGTCGTCGTGCTGGTGATGGACAAGGACACCGACAGCCTCGGCCGCTACCAGAAGATGGTGGCGGAGCTGCGCGCCGCCGGCATTCGGTCCGAAATGTATCTCGGCGGCGCCGGCATGAAGGCGCAGCTCAAATATGCCGACCGCCGCGGCTGTCCGGTCGCCATCATCCAGGGCGGCGACGAGCGCGCCAAGGGCGAGCTGCAGATCAAGGATTTGATCGAAGGCGCGCGCATGTCGGCCGAAATATCAGACAACGCCGAATGGCGCGCGGCGCGCCCGGCGCAGGTGACCGTGGCGGAGGGCGAGCTGGTCGCCGAGGTGAGGAAGATTTTGGCGGCGCAGGCCGAGGAGAGGGCACGTGGCAAGTAGAGGTCGCGTTGGCGCCTCTGGTTTGGGACCAGAGGGTCGTGCAGCACTGAGGTCAGCAAGTTGACCTCCCGCACCCCCGCCATCTCCACCGACATCACCAACCTCTTCGCCACGCGCAACACGCACGCCGTCGAGGTCGCCATATTGCAGCCGGCGGACCCCTTCCTCGACATGGCCGGCGAGGATCTGCGCCGCCGGATTTTCCTGACCGAAAGCGAGACCGGCCAGACATTGTGCCTGCGGCCGGAATTCACCATCCCGGTCTGTCTCGACCACATCAGCTCGCAGGCCGGCACGCCGCGCCGTTATTCCTATCTGGGCGAGGTGTTTCGCCAGCGCCGCGAAGGCGGCAACGAGTTCTTCCAGGCCGGCATCGAGGATCTCGGTGACCGCGATACCGCTGGAGCCGATGCCCGCTCGGTGGCCGACGCGCATGCGCTGCTATCGCTGGTGCTGCCCGGCCAGGCATTGGCGATCACGCTTTGCGACCAGACCATTTTCGAGGCG
>NZ_RZRP01000896.1:0-2485 GCF_003997795.1 Mesorhizobium sp. M7A.F.Ca.US.005.03.2.1
ATATTCCTCCATGATCTCGGCACCTTCATCGGTGATGCCCACAATAGCCGCACACGTCTTTCCCTGCGGCTTCTTGCCGATCACCTCGAAAACCTGTTCGAGCCGGGCAACGTGTTCTTTCGTTTCCTCGCGGTGCTTTTCGAACGCCGCCTTCAAATCTGGGCCTTGAGCGGCCTTTGCCATTTTCGGCAGCGTCGCAACGATCTTCTTTTCGGCGAAATAGATGTCCTTCAACGTGTCGTGGAAAAGTTCGTTCAGGCCCTTCGGTGATGCTTTCTTAGTGGGTGCCATCCTGTGTTCTCCCGTTCGCGCTCAAAAGCGAGGCGGAATAGCAACTCGATGCAGGGCAACTGGTTCCGGAGAGCGTTCTCTGATTGCAGTGAAATTGAACGCGACCAATTTATTCAGGACAGCCATGACGCTCAAGACCTGTCTCCCAGCACCCGCCGCCCGACGCTCAGGTAGTCCTGGCTGCAACGGTGGAAGCATCGGCACGGGTGATCGACAAGCTTCCGTGAGTCCATAATCGTCATAGATCAGACGCTTCCGACTACTCACGACGGTAGCTTGCGAAGGGTCTTCCGCATTTGCACATGTTAACCAGCCATCATTCAATGTCTCATGTGCCGCAGAATGTCTTTAAGACGCGTTCATCCGGGCGTGGCGGGTCAGCATAGCGTTCCATTTCCGGCTGCTCATCGAAGGGCCGGCTGATGACCCTCAGAATCTCCTCGAAAGGTGTGAAGTCCCCGCCCAGCGCCGCCTGGATCATAGCCTCGATGCGATGGTTGCGAGGGATGAATTTGGGATTGACGGCATGCATGACCGCCCGGCGCGCGGCCGTGTCGGCAGCATCGCTTGCGATGCGCTCGCGCCAGCGCTCCGACCAAACATCGAATGCGCCTGGATCCTCAAACAACTGCCGCGCCCCGCCCTGAGCGTCCGGGGCGGCGAGGTCGTCGCCCAGACGCCGGAAGGCGAGCGTAAAGTCGGCTTCGCTGCGAGCTAATACATCCAGAAAATTCGTAGGAGAAGGGATAGCGGAGTGCTGCTTCGTCGATGCGGAAATCCGGCGAGTGCTGCGGCGTATGGTCAAGCCGAATGGCTGTTTCGAAGTGTAGTGCTTTAGCCGCCGCCTTGAAATCAAGCACCGCAACGCAGTTTCCGAAAACGTCGTGGATCCACCGGAGCTCTTTCGGCTCGGGGTCAACGACCATGGCGTGGTCTAGAAGTCTCTGGTCGAAGCTGTCGCGCGGTCTGAATATCAACCGGTGTTCGCCAAACCTTACAGGTCGGCTGTAACGATAGACGGTCGAGTGCCTCACTGAAAAAATAGGCATGACGCCACATGCGGGTCTGGCGCCGTCTCGCCTGCGGGGTAGCTCCTTCAGCATAGCACGGTGCTTCCATGATGGTAGGTGGCGAGCTACGCTCCTTCGTGATGCTTGTTCCCACAAAACGCCCGCGATTTAGACAAGTGTGCAGCGTGCGACGAGATCTCCGGTTAATTCGAGGGTCCAAGGCGGCGACGCGCGGATTTTGACGCCGAGCCTGGTCACAATCTCGATAGGAGACTGCCCGCTAACCTCGCACGACGCCCCCACTGCATGGTGGTGGTGAACTTGCGTCCATGATGCCATAGAACAGCAGGCCAAAGATCAGTCCAAGCGGCACTGCGCCGATCAGCATCGGCTTGAGCACTGGTCCCCCACAGTTGCGAAAACGAAAGGTTATGCAACATCTCGCTCAGGTGCGCAGGCGGGCCGTGACTTGGCAGACGGTCGTGCAACATGATCTTACCGGTCTCCCAGGAGGCGCCCCACAACAGGGAAACGTCAACGGGTTGCCGAAAACAACTGCGCCAAGTGCGGCCGCCGCCAGGTTCCCCGCAATCAGCCAGCACAGAACCGCGGCAATGGCGAAGTGGAAACCCACCGGGAAGAATGAGGCGAAGACCCCCGCCGCGACCCCTGCCGCCACGGCGTGTGGAGTGGCGTTCAGCCGCAGGATGCGCTTTGAAAAGTACTGGGGCGAGCGCGAGAAGGAACTACGCGGCCACATATAGGTGCGTAAGCGCTCGAAGAAACCATCCGGGTTTCGACGTCGAAAGAGCACTCTCGTTCCTTAACTCCGCTAACGCTGCGGGACTTGTCCGTCGGAATGATCGCTGTAGAAAAAACGCGGGCTGTGTTGCTTTGTTCCGGTTTGTCAGGTTTAGAAATACTGGGAATAAGGTGATCGCGTGTGAAATCGCTTGGGCTCAAAACGGATGCCCTGAATGCTAGTTTGGCGTTGCTTGGCTTGACTCTTGCCGGTTGCGCGGCATTGGGAGGCAAGCCGGCGCCGCTCGATACGTTCGAGCTTTCCGCTTCGTCGATCGACGCGCATGGCCACAGCCGCCGCCAGATCCTTATTGCCCAGCCTTCCGCGCTCAAGGCGCTGGACAGCCAGAACATCGTCATCAAGCCGTCCGACCGTTCAATCC
>NZ_RZRP01000897.1:0-2418 GCF_003997795.1 Mesorhizobium sp. M7A.F.Ca.US.005.03.2.1
CCAGGACCGGCGGCGTGGCGCCGCAAGAAATGATGCGCACCTTCAACTGCGGCATCGGCATGATCCTCGCCGTTGCTTCCGGCCAGGCGGCGCAGGTGGCAGCGGTGCTACAGGAAGCCGGCGAGACGGTGACGCCGATCGGCCGCATCGTGCCGCGCCGCGACGCAGGCGTCATCTATCGGGGTTCGATCGGCCTATGAGCGCGCAGAGGAAACGCACCGTTGTCCTGATCTCGGGACGCGGCTCCAACATGACCGCGCTGATTGCCGCGGCCAGCGACCCGTCGTTCCCGGCCGAGATCGTCGGTGTCATTTCCGATAAGGCGGATGCCGCCGGGCTCGGCATCGCCAGGGCGCGCGGCATCGCCACGCAGGTCGTCTCACGTGCCGACCACGGCAGCAAGCAGGCGCATGACGCCGCCATCGACGCGGCCCTTACGGCCTTCAACGCCGAGATCGTGGCGCTGGCCGGCTATATGCGCATCCTCAGCCCCGGCTTCGTCCAGAAATGGCAGGGCCGCATGATCAATATCCACCCTGCCCTGCTGCCGGCCTTCAAGGGGCTCGACACCCATGCGCGCGCGCTGGCCGCCGGCATCCGCATCCATGGCTGCACCGTGCACTTCGTCACCTCCGAGATGGATGACGGCCCGATCATCGCACAGGCGGCCGTGCCGGTGATGGTCGGCGACACCGCCGATACATTGGCAGCCCGCGTGCTGAAGACCGAACACCGGCTCTATCCGCTGGCGCTGGGGCTGGTCGCCGAAGGCAAGGCGCGCATGGAGTCCGGCCGCACCGTGCTTGCCCACTTTGCCGACGATGCCGACAACGGCACCTCGGTGGTGATGGCCCCGGATCCGCTGCGCGAGGAAGCCGACCTCGAGCATCTGGCGCGCATCACGCCTTGAGCTTAGAGCGGCGATGAAACAGCTTCTCCTGCTTCGTCACGCCAAATCCAGCTGGGACGACCCTGATCTCGATGATTTCGACCGGCCCTTGGCCGAACGCGGAGTGAAGGCAGCCCGGTTGATGGGGCGCGAGCTTGCGACGCGCGGCTGGCTGCCGGACCTGGCGCTGGTGTCGGCGGCGCTGCGCACCCGCGACACCTGGCGGCTGGTGGCGGCGGAATTGCCCGTCCCGCCCCAGGTCGCATTCCTCAAGGCGCTGTACGATGCTTCAGCGGCGGACATTCTGAGCCAGATTGGTCAAACCGACGCTTCGAGCGGCAGCTTGCTGGTAATTGGCCACAATCCGGGCCTGGAGCAGTTGGCCAGACAGCTTGCCGGGCCGGGGTCAGACGCCAAGGCGATCGCGAGACTTGAGGAAAAATTCCCGACGGCAGCCCTCGCCCGGGTGGTCTTCAAAGGCGATTGGTCCGTCGTGTCCCCCGCCCGGCTGACACATTGCTTGCGGCCCAAGGACCTGGGCGGCTAGTGTCCATGGCAGGTGCGGCAGGCCAAACCCGCCGCACACCCGCTTGAGCCGTCAGTTTCCCCAGTTGCCCTGGCCGGATTCCGGCTGGACCGAATCGGGCGTCAGCGTGAGGTCGCGGTGCTTGACCTGCCTGTGGGTCGAAGCCGTGTAGCTGTGGTCGACATTGACCGCGTGCGAGGTGACGGCCGGCTGATTGACATTGTCCGAACCATAGTTGTCGCTGCCGGCAAAAGCGGCACCAGTGGCAACGAGGATGGCGGCGGCGGTAAGAGCGATCCTGTTCATTCTATTTACTCCGGTATTCCTGATTCTGTCCGTCTAGTGGCGTGCCCCTGGGGAGGAAATTTCGCGTCGCTCGGACAGCCTCGATCTGGGTTTTTCGTGCGCCGACTTCCAATCACGAAGACGTTCCCTCACGCGCGGCATCGGGACCTCGAACGTCGGCCAAGGGATTGAGCTCACCCTGTTTTATCAATTTATCTCAGACGCTTATAAGGAGGGTGCCTGACGCATGATGCGGCGGTTCATCGAGCCAGCGCTCGCCATCCGTTCACGATTCGTCAACATAAATTGAACCAGCTGGTTCGATTTACGATCGGCGCTCCGACACCGATGCCGTCGGCCGAAATCCTGCTCATGCATAAAAAAACAAGAGCGGCGGGCAAGGCCCACCGCTCTTTGTGGTCGCAGACTTCAGAAATCAACGACCCCAGATGCCCTGGCCCGACTGAGCCGGCACGTTGGCATTGGCATCACCCTGCGTCTTTACGGACTTCGGGATCGAGCCGGTGTGCGTGGTGTCGATGTCGGACACGGACTGGTTCGCAACAGGCTGGTTGGCATTGTAAGAGCCGTAGTTGTCGCTGCCGGCAAAAGCGGTGCCCGTGGCAACGAGGATGGCGGCGGCGGTAAGAGCGATCTTGGTCATTTTAATTACTCCTGAGTTCAAGATTGGGTCGATATCGGCAGTCGCGATTAGCGG
>NZ_RZRP01000898.1:0-2480 GCF_003997795.1 Mesorhizobium sp. M7A.F.Ca.US.005.03.2.1
GGCGGTGGCAGTGGCTTCCGAGGCGCTGGCTTCGAAATGCACGCCGAGCTCGCCCAGAATGTCCTGCGCGTCGGCCAGCACGTCCATCAGGTGACTGATCGGCGCGCCCTGATAGCCGCCGACATAGCCGACGCCGCATTGCAGCAGCGCCTTGGTGATGGCGAGAATGCCTTCGCCGGCAAACTCCTCGCCGGCACCGAGCCTGAGTTTTTCGACTTCCCTGGCAAAAGACCGTTCGGCCATTCTTTTTCTCCCTTCCGTTACCGCCAGCGCTGGCGGCGCGTAGGTCTAGATGTCGTGCTTGCGAATGTTCTTCAGCATCTTCAAAAGCGTGGCGATGAGCGCGGAATATTCGGCATCGTCGATGTCGTCGAACATCGCTTCGAACGCGTCGTGCATGGCCGGCCAGGCGCGGGTGAACTCGGCGCGGCCCTCGTCGGTCAGGAACACATGGCGGATTCGGCTGTCGGTGACACCCTGCTCGCGTCGCACCAGACCCTGGCCCTCCAGCGTATCGAGGGTCCGGCTCAAGGTCGATTGCTCGATGACCGTATAGACCGAGAGGTCGTTGACGGTGATACCGTCGGTGACCGACAGCACGGCGAGCGTGCGGACCTGCGGGATGGTCAGGCCCTGCTTGCGGAAATCGTCGCGCAAGGTGGCGTTGTAGCGGCCCATGATGCGGTTCATCAGATAGGGCGCGAATTGCTGCAGCCCGATCTGCCCCAGGGTCGAAATGCGCTGGCGCTTTTCCGCGACCTTCTCTTCCATCACAGCCTCCCCGCCAGGAGAAAGCCGGAACCGCCGCCGAGACCCGCACCCGGGTGGGTCGAGGCGCCGATATGGTAGAGACCCTTGATGCCGGTCTGATGGTTGCGGCTGGTCTTGAACGGCCGCCACAGGAAAGACTGGTCGATGGTCGAGGAACCGCCATAGGGGTCACCGCCGACCAGGTTGATGTTCATCGCCTCCAGATCGGCCGGCGAATAGGCGCGGCGCGCGATGACGCTGTCCTTGAAGCCTTCGATATGGCTGGCGAGGATCGCCTCAATGCGGTCGGCATAGGCTTCGCGCAGCACATCGGTCCATTGCCCGTCTGCCGGCGCCTGCAGCTTGCCGGCCGCGTCGCCCTTGATGTGGCGAGGCGCCTCTGGCAGTTGCAGCCACAGGATCGCCTTGCCCTCCGGGCAGCGCGACGGGTCGAGCGCGTGCGGCTGGCCGACGCAGATGGTCGGCACCTCCGGCAGCAGGCCGCGCGCCGCCTCGTGGCAAGCTTTCGAGACGCCATCCAGGCCGGGCGTGAGGTGCAGCAACGCCACCTTATCCAAGCCTTCGCCCGGCCATGCGGGCGGTTTGTCCAAGGCGTAGTGGATCTGGAAATTGCCTTTGCCGTAGCGGTACTTTTGCGTCGCCTCGACATCGGCTTTGGGTGCATCCGTGCCAAGCAGCCTGCCATAGAGCTGCGTTGGCGTAACCGAGCAGATGACGCTCTTGTCGGCATTGATTGTCTCGCCCGAGGCCAGCCGCACGGCGGTTGCCCGGCCATTGTTTTGAACGATCGAAGCGACATCGGCGCCGGTGCGGATATCGCCGCCGCGTTCCCGAATCAAAGCCTCGAAGGCCGCCAGCAGGTTTTTTGCCCCACCCTTGACGATCGGTGCTCCGGCCGCCTCAAGTGCGAAGGCGATCACCTTGGCGATCTGGCCGGAGAAGGCGTCCTCGGGTCCAAGCCCGGCATGCAGTACCCAGGGTGCCCACAGCGCGCGGATGGTTTCGGACCGGTAGGTGTTTTCGAGCCAGCCGCGCGCCGGCACCAGAGCTTCGCCGAGGAAGGCGGCAAGGCCGCGCGGGCCACGCCGCCAGCCATCACCGGCAAGCAGCTTCGCTGTCGGGTAGGACCACAGGCTGCCGCCGAGCAAGCCGAACAGCAGGCCGGCATTGCGTTCGATGCCGCCGACATCATCCGCGTGCCGGTCACCGTCGCCTGCCGCGATTGCGTTGAGGGCGGCGATGTTGGCGGCACGGTCGGTGCTGAGCACGGCATGGCTGCCATCCGGCCGCAGCACGCCCGTCGGCGTGCCCGTGTGGCAGAACTCCAGCCCGTGGCGCGCGAGATCGGCGCCCAGTGCCGCAAAGGCCGGCGAGGTGATGAACAGCACGAAGGTCGTCGCCATCACATCATGGATGAAGCCGGGTGCGGTGATCTCCTCGGTGCGCAAGCAACCGCCAATGCGGTCGTTGCGCTCCAGGACGAGCACACGCGCCCCTTTGCCGCCGAGCATCGCCGCGCAGACCAGCGCGTTGATGCCGCTGCCGACGATGATGTGATCGGGGGCGGTCATTGGCGGTTGCTCTTTGCTTGCGGGCAGTGGAGTTCAATCGCGTGGAATTGCGCTCTACGGCGCCCCCCTCTGGCCTGCCGGCCATCTCCCCCTCTTGGGGGGAGATTGGCAGCTTCGGCGCCCCACTCAATCCTGCAA
>NZ_RZRP01000899.1:0-2471 GCF_003997795.1 Mesorhizobium sp. M7A.F.Ca.US.005.03.2.1
ACGCTGGCGTTCCAGACACCGGCGACGCTGGCGCGGCTCTATTCCTCGGGCGGCTCGAAATTCGACGGCCAGACTTCCAACGGCCAGCCGATTTCGCTTACAAGGTAGGCTAATGCATGTCGCCCAAAAGTGGCCGCGGTTTTGGGAAAACAAAGATCTAAAGCGGGTCGTCTGAATCCGTTCAGACACGACCGCTTTAGTCCTCCGAATGCGTGTCGCGCAGAAGTGACCCCGATTTCGGGACAGCGACATGCATAAACAAATGACGTGACCGATGCATCTGCGTGACGGCCTCCAGACCCATGCGACCGTCAGGCAGCGCTACGAGCATCTGGTGGAAACCGGTACGATCGACCGCGATCCGGCGCAGGAACGGATCGTTGCGGCGCTCGACCGGCTGACCGATGAGATCTCGGCCAAGCGGCTGGCGCATAAGTCGAGCGCGCTGGGCTGGCTGTTCGCCCGCAAGCGCGAGACGCATGAGGCCGTCAAAGGCCTTTACATCCATGGCGGCGTCGGTCGCGGCAAGACCATGCTGATGGATATGTTCTTCGAGTTGCTGCCGGTGCGGCGCAAGCGCCGCGTCCACTTCAACGACTTCATGGCGGACGTGCAGGACCGTATCCAGAAGCACCGGCAGGCGCGCAAGAACGGCGATGTCAAGCAGGACGACCCGATCCCGCCGGTGGCCAAGGCCCTTGCCGAGCAAGCCTGGGTGCTGTGCTTCGACGAGTTCTCGGTCACCGACATCGCCGACGCGATGATCCTGTCCAGGTTGTTTTCGGCGCTGTTTGCCAGCGGTGTGGTGCTGGTCGCCACCTCGAATGTGGCGCCGGAAAACCTCTACAGCGACGGGCTGAACCGTCAGCTTTTCCTGCCCTTCATCGGCATACTGGAGCGGCACACACAGGTGCTGGCGCTCGATGCCGACAAGGACTACCGGCTGGAAAAGCTCGCCCGGACACCGGTCTATGTCACGCCGGCCGATGCGGCGGCGGACCAGCTACTCGACGAGGCCTGGCAAGCCATGACGCGCAACGCGCCGACCGCCGAGACATCGATTGCCCTCAAAGGGCGGCAGGTGATCGTGCCGCGTGCGGCAGGCGATGCGGCGCGGTTCTCCTTCGCCGATCTCTGCGAAAAGCCGCTTGGCGCGCGCGATTTCCTGGCGATCGCCGGGCGCTTCTCAACCATTTTCATCGACCACGTCCCGGTGCTCGGCGAAGGCAAGCGCAACGAGGCCAAACGCTTCATCCTTCTGATCGACACGCTCTACGACCATCATGTGCGGCTGGTGGTGAGCGCCGAAGCGCCGCCGCAAGCGCTTTATGCCGCCAAGCGCGGCGTGGAGGTCTTCGAGTTCGAGCGCACCGCATCGCGGCTGATCGAGATGCAAAGTCGCGACTGGCTGGAGGATTGGGCGGAGCGGCAGAAAGGGAAGCCGGCGCCAGAGGCACAGCAGGCGCAGGCCTGAATTTCCAGGGAATGCGTCGGTAGCGATCCTTTGCCCCCCTCTGTCATGCCAACGTCTACAACCCGAACCTCCTCGGCCACCCGCATCACAAGGGCGTCATTACCCGCATCCAGCCTTACGATTTCCATCTTCGTCGGTTATTTCCTCCCAAGTCGGCTTACAAACTCTGACGTTTACGTAAATCCCAAATGATCTAACCGATTGAAAACACTGACGCCAAAATAATCGTTTGAATTTTTTCCGTGCCGGGGCTATTGGGTGCGGCGAAAATTCGCGGTTCCCCGCAGCATTCCGGCCTCTTCTTCGACGCCACCATCAAGTCACCAGAGATTTGAGACGTCGTCACCGACAAAGGGAAAACATCCTCACATGGCACGCAACAAGATAGCGCTTATCGGCTCTGGCATGATCGGCGGCACGCTCGCTCACATGATCGGCCTCAAGGACCTCGGCGACGTGGTGCTGTTCGATATTGCCGAAGGTATCCCGCAGGGCAAGGGGCTCGATATCGCGCAGTCGTCGCCGGTCGATGGCTTCGACTCCAGGCTCACCGGCATCAACGACTATGCCGGCATCGAAGGCGCCGACGTCTGCATCGTCACCGCCGGCGTGCCGCGCAAGCCCGGCATGAGCCGCGACGACCTTTTGGGCATCAACCTCAAGGTCATGGAGCAGGTCGGCGCCGGGCTGAAGAAGTATGCGCCGAAGGCTTTCGTCATCTGCATTACAAACCCGCTCGACGCCATGGTCTGGGCGCTGCAGAAATTCTCAGGCCTGCCCAACAGCCACGTCGTCGGCATGGCCGGCGTGCTCGACAGCGCGCGCTTCCGCTATTTCCTGGCCGAGGAATTCAAGGTCTCGGTCGAGGACGTCACCGCCTTCGTGCTCGGCGGCCACGGCGATTCCATGGTGCCGATGATCCGCTACTCGACGGTATCGGGCATTCCGCTGCCCGACCTCATCAAGATGGGCTGGACCTCGAAGGAGAAGCTCGACC
>NZ_RZRP01000089.1:0-12256 GCF_003997795.1 Mesorhizobium sp. M7A.F.Ca.US.005.03.2.1
GCCATAGGCGCCGGCTGAAATGCCCTCGGTCGACAGCCATGGGAACCGGCGCACCAGCTGATCCGCGTCCTCCAGCACAATGTCGGCGCCCTCGGCCATCTGCGCCTGGTGATTGCTCCTCAGGATCGGCAAGCCGTCCTCGCCGGCAAGGATGAGGTAGCCGCCCTCGCGAAAGCCGATATCGGCGTCATCCCCGAACTCTTCCTTCAGCCGCCGGAACAGCTTCAGCGTGAACTGCGACAGGCGGATGTTTTCCGGGATCGAGAATTGCTGGCGGATCGAGGCCATGGACAGCGTCGTTGCCGCATGCGCGAATTGCGGATCACGCTCGACCAGCGCGATCGTGCCGGAAAACCCTTGCTCACGCAGGTAATAGGCGACCGAGGAGCCGACGATGGCTCCGCCGATGATGACGATGTCGTAGCGCATGTTCTCTCCGATCCGGCCGATAGTGTCCTTCACGCCACCGGCAGAATGACCTCGAAGCGCGTGCCGCGCTCGCTGTCAACCAGCGCGATCATACCATCATGCGCTTTCAGGAGGGCCAGCACGATGCCAAGCCCCATGCCGGTGCCGCCCTGTTCGCGCCGCGTGGTGAAGAACGGCTCGAAAATGCGCGCCCGGTTGCTCGGCGAAATGCCGGCACCGTCATCGCTGACCAGGATGCTCGCCTTGCCGCCGGCGCTCGTAGCGGAGACAGAAACCTGCATCGCGCCATGCCTGGCCGAATTGTCGATGAGATTGGCCAGCACGATAGCCGCGTTCTCGGCCGATATGCGCAATCTGATGTCGCCGCCGGCCCCGATGCTAACCGCGAGCCTGTTGTCGACGGGCAGCAGCGACAGTGCCGCACCGAGCGATGTGCTTTCGCCGCTCGGCGCCAGGTTTTCGGCGCGTGCCAGGTCGAGCAGGCGCCGCACCAGCAGATTGAGCCGCCCCGCATCGGTGACGATATTGTTGGAGAAACGCCGCCGCTCCGCATCGTCCATCGCGCCACCGGAATCGCGCAGCAATTCGGCCGCGCCCTGGATCGCCGTCAGCGGCGATTTGAGCTCATGCGAGACATGTGTGGCGAAAGTCTGGACCGAGTCCGACCGCGCCTGAAGCTTCTCGGCCATGTCGAGGAAGGCGGCGGACAGCTCCGCCATCTCTCGCGTGCCGTGGTGGTCGAGCGGCCGGATCGCCGTGCGGTCGCCGGCGGCGATACGCTCGGTGCGGTCGATCAGCGCATAGATCGGCCGGCTGACGGTGCGCAGGAAGATGAGACCGATGAGCAGCGTGCCGCCGAGAATGGCGATCGCCGCCAACGTCACCTTGCCACGTTCGCCATAGAGATGCTTGATGATGTTGTTGGGCGTCCGCGACACATAGACGACGCCGGCGACCTGGCCGTCGACAGCGACCGGCAGGGCGACGAAGACACGCACCTTGGTGCCGCGGCTGACCGAATAGAGCGGTGGCGTCGGCTGGTCGGGAATGCGCAGCCTGAGCGCGCTGGCATAGTGGCCGGCAAGTGCTGTGCGCACCTCTTCGACCGCACTGAGCGACTGGCCGACCTCGCCGCGCCCGGCAATGACGACGCCCCGGGGGTCGAGCAGCCGGAAGCCGGCCAGCGTGGTTTTCTGGGTGGCGTCGAGGATGCCGGACAGGCGCGCGCCGATCACCGCGAAGGCGGGATCGACGATCGCCGGCATCGCCGCCGGCCGGGTCGGCAGGACATAATCCGAGGCAAGATCGAGCTGCGGTTCGATTGGCCTGTAGAGCGGGTCCGGATTGACGCTGCGGCTTGAATCCCCACTTGGCTCCGGCATCGGCGCACCGAGCTTTTCCGGTGGGATGCCGGCGTCACGTACATCCCGCGCATAGATGGCGGCGATGGCAGCGCCTTGCGCGATCAGCTCCGCCTCGGTCTGGCGGATCAGCTGGTTCTCGTAGAGGCGGAAGAAGAACAGGCCGACCAGTGGCAAGGCCATCACCATGATCAGGATGGCGACGACGACCGTGGCAAGCCGTGGCCGCCATTTGCGGCCGATCCATTTGCTGGAGGCCGTCAGCCGCATCGGCCAAGCCGGAAGCCGACGCCATGCACCGTCTCGATGACATTAGGGCAACCCACAGCTGCCAGTTTGGCGCGGATGTTGCGGATGTGGCTGTCGACGGTGCGGCCGGCGACGTGGATGTTTGCGGCATAGGCGCTGGCCGTCACCGCGTCGCGGTCGAGCACATGCGCCGGCCGCGCCAGGAACCCCTTCAGGATCGAGAACTCAATTCCTGTCAACGATAACGGCTTGCCGTCGAAGCTGGCGGTATGGCTGGCCGGCGCCAGAGCCAGTTTGCCATGCGAAAACTGCCTGTCGTCGGCCGGTTCGGGCGCCGCCGGGCGGGCGCGCCGCAGGATGACGTTGACGCGGGCAACCAGCTCGCGCGGGCTGAATGGTTTCGTCACATAGTCGTCGCCGCCCATTTCGAGCCCGAGGATGCGGTCGATCTCCTCGTCGCGCGCAGAGAGGAACAGCACCGGCACATCGGATATGTGCCGCAGCCGCCGGCAGACCTCCAGCCCGTCCATTTCCGGCATGCCGATATCGAGCATGACGAGGTCCGGTGCCCGGCGGCCGATTGCCTGCAAGGCGGCGGCACCGTCGGCCACCCCTGTCGTTTTCATGCCGGCCTTCTCCAAGGCAAAGCAGATCACCTCGCGGATGTGCGGGTCATCGTCGGCGACGAGGATGTGATGCGGCATGGATCAGCGGCCCGGCATGGAAGGTTCGATAGCGGAGGGAATCACGAACGGCTCCTTGGTGTCGAGATATCGAAGCAGCCGCCAGTCGCGAAAGCTCCAGGCCCGCCAGTTCTGCTGGATAGTTCGATACCAGATTTCGTCGCTGCCGCGCACGCCGGCCAGTTCGCGGACAGTGCCGGCGGCCGCCGTCTTGCCCTGGTGCTCGAGGAAGCGATCAAGCGCGGGAAACGCGCCCGGACCGAGCGAGTGAAGATACCAGGCGTCTAGGGGAATGCCCTGGCCGGTCATTTCGAGGGAATGGTCGACATTGTAGTTGGCGATCGTTGCTGCGAAATTGATGAAACAGCCGGCATAAAGCGTCAGGGATAACGTCAGAAGATTGGCGGACAGCAGCCATTCGTTGGATTTTCTAAGCGCGATGCGGGCAATGATCAGGGCAAGGCCTGATGCCACCAGCCCCATCCAGACAAAGGCGGCGACGCGCCAGTAGGTCAATGCATAGATGCCGATATAGAGGTCGAGCCGCAGGATCGACGAGATGACCAGCATGATGTTCTGCGCCACCCAGACATAGACCAGCCGGCGGATCAGCGGATCGGCCGAGGTTTCGCTGCCGGGTCGCAGCGCTGCCAGCACGAAGCCGGCGGCAAGCAGTGCCGTGACGATCAAGGGATAGGCGCCACGATGCGCGTAGGAGGCGTAGCTCAGCCCATCGGGAAGCGCTGCCCCGCCCCACAGATAGGCGGCGTCGAGCGCCGTCTGCAGCGCAAACAGGATGTTGAAGACGATCAGGGCGCGCAGGATGGCGGCCTTGCCGAACAGGATGTCTTCGATGGTGGTGGCGGTTTTGCCGGCTTGAGCGCTGACCGCCGGCAACGCGCGCGGGATGCGGCGAACCAGGCGCGGCAGGCGCGGTCGCAGAAAAGCCCAGACAGCGGCGAGCACGAACAGCCAGAAGGCAATCCGCGCCAGCTGGATAAGATCGAGCAGCCTCACGAGATCGATCAGCGACAGCCAATAGTCGATGACCGGATTGGCGGCACCGAACAGCGCCAGGAAGACCGCGCCCAGCGTCAGCGGCATCACCCAGACGGCGATCGCCGCCAGCCGGATGCGACGCCCACCGAACCGCCGCGCCGTCCTGCGCCAGCGGATGAAATCAATGACGAAGCGGAACGGCGCCGCCAGCCCGAACAGCACGATCTGCCCGGCAATGCGGGCGATGCTGTGCCGCAGCCGGCCGCTCAACGAAAGCGCGAAGACGGTCAGCGCCGCCAGCGCGATCGAGACCGACAGGGTGCTGACGTTTTCAGCCAGCGGCAGCAGCGCGACAAGCAAGGCGATGGGCTTGAGCCAGACCCGGCCGTCGTTGAAGGCGGCCGGGTGCACAGCCACGACCGCCGCGGCAATCAGCAGGGCGAACAGGAGAACCGTGATCCCGGCGGGCTGGCCATAGAACAGAAAATCCGCGAGCGCTGCCAGCAGGATGGCGACACCGAAACGGCTGCAATAGCTCGGCGCGGCGGAGAACAACGCTGTCATGACCTGGCTTTCCTGATGGCTTCCAGCCGAACCGTTGGCGGGCTTTTGCGGACAAAGGGAATGAGGGTTGCGACGGGACACGCGCGCGGCGGATCGGCCAGCCACCAGCCCTCGCTACGCAGTCGGTGAGTCAGGGACCAACGGGGCTTTGCTCGCTTGTGCATGCCGCTTGTCTCGCAAGCGGGCGGGGAAACGGCAGGGCGGATCCGAGGAGGTTTTCCGCAGGCCCGTGCAGTTTTCGTGCAGGGGTAAACGCTGCCGATCTCCCCCCTCGTGGGGGAGATTGGTAGCTTCATGCCCCGACTTGCCTCACCCGCCCACAAGCGGCATAGATCAGCCATGGAAACCTACCGTCCGCGCCGCTCCGTGCTCTACATCCCGGCCTCCAGCGACAAGGCCTTGGCCAAGATCGCGCAGCTTGCCTGCGATGCCATCATCATCGACCTGGAAGACGCCGTCGCTCCGGCCGACAAGATCGCCGCCCGCGAAAAACTGGCCGGCATTTTCGCCGGCCATTCCGAGAGACGCTGCGAGATGATCGTGCGCATCAATGCGATATCAGGCGAATGGGGCGCCGACGACCTGCTGGCTGCCGCAAGCTGCGAACCCGACGGCATCCTTCTGCCCAAGGTCGACACGCCGCGCGACCTGCTCGAGGCCGGCGACGTGCTTGACGACAATTTTACCCCCGACAGCGTGAAACTATGGGCGATGATCGAGACGCCCAAGGCGCTGCTCAACATCGGCGCCATCGCCGAACTTGGCCGCGATCCGGCCTCGCGGCTCAATTGTTTCGTTGCCGGAACGAATGATCTGGTCAAGGAGACCGGCATTCTGGCGACGCCTGATAGGCGCTACCTCGTGCCATGGCTGATGCAGATGGTGCTGGCCGCACGCGCCGGCGGCATCGACATGCTCGACGGCGTCTCCAACGATTTTCGCGACCTCGACGCCTTCGCCCATGAATGCGCGGAAGCCGCGGCCATGGGGTTCGACGGCAAGAGCCTCATCCACCCGGCCCAGATCGAAGCCGCGAACCGCGCCTTCGTGCCGTCCACGGAAGCGGTGGCCGAGGCACGCTCGGTGAAGGAAGCCTTCGCGCTCGCCGAGAATGCCGGCAAGGGTGTGATCGCGCTGAACGGCAGGATGGTCGAGCGGCTGCACCTGGCGCAGGCCGAAAAACTGCTGGCGAAGGCAGCCGCCATCGGGTCATAAATGCTCGATGGATGCGAGCGGGCTACAGCTACTCACGACAGGAATTGAACAATGAAACTCTACCGCTTTCTGTCCGCTCCGGACGATGCCAGCTTCTGCCACAAGGTGACAGCGGCGCTGAACAAGGGCTGGCATTTGTTCGGCTCGCCGACCTATGCCTACGACAAGAAGGCCAAAGCGATGCGTTGCGGCCAGGCCGTGGTCAAGGATATCGACGGTCAGGAATACGGGCCCGATACCAAGCTGAGTGACTGGTAGATTTGAAAAGCTCCGACGCAGGGTGTGTTGAGATTCAGGTCAGGCCGAGTCGAAAATGGTGGTTTCCGAGAACCGGAGCGGAGCGTACTTTTGGGTACGTGAGCACAGTTCTACCGCGACGCGGTAGAGCGGGGAAGCGCAGGAAGCCATCATTTGCAGGCCGGCATCACCTGAATATCAGCGCACCCCTACTCCGCCGCCTCTTCGATCTTCTCCATATCTTCGTCCGACAGGCCGAAATGGTGGCCGATCTCGTGGATCAGCACGTGGGTGACGATGTCGCCCAGCGTCTCTTCGTTCTCGGACCAGTAATCGAGGATGGCGCGGCGGTAGAGCGTGATGCGGTTCGGGCCTTCGCCGGTCTGCGGGTTCCAGCGCTCGGCGATGCCGCGTCCCTCGAACAGGCCGAGCAGGTCGAATGGCGTTTCCAGCGACAGATCGTCCATGATTTCGTCGGTTGGGAATTCGGCGATCTGGATGACGATCTCGCCGGTCAGCTTGCGAAAATCCTCCGGCAGATGGGCGTACGCCTCCAGCGCCAGGAACTCCATTTCGTCCATCGAGGGCGAGAGTTCGTCGTGCCAGGTGCGGGTCTTGTAGATGCGGGCCATGCTTTGTCCTTTGATCCCGGCATATAGGCTTTCGCACCGGAATCGGCAAATGAACGGGCCGATGCGCCTGCGCCATCCCTGCAGAGAGGAATAAATTCTCCATGACTCTGCTTGACTCTTGGGATGCGCTCTGGAATCTATAGGAACATAACAGGAACAATTGTGAGTGGAAGCTGACCGTCATGGCGATGACCGCCGTGGCGCGGGAGACTGTTTTTGCCCTGCGCCGCCAGATCGCGAACATCGAGGGAACGCTGCCCGAGCGCTTGGCTGCGCCGGCAGCCGCACCCTTTGATGCTGACGTCAACACTGATCTCACAATCGTCCGGCGTGGCATTGCCGCGGCGTTGCCGGATGCGTTCCTGCCTATCGGCGTCGGGCGCCTCGATGCCGCCCTGAGCGGCGGGCTGCCGAAGGCCGCCCTGAGCGAAATCCATGGGCTTGAAACCCGCGATGCCGGGGCCGTCGCCGGCTTCGCTTTGTCGCTCACCAGCCTGATCCTCAAGCAAACGCCGGGGCTGCCGGTGCTGTGGATCGGCACATCGGAGATTTTTCGCGAGGCCGGCTTTCCCTATGCCAGGGGGCTTCACGCCTCGTTCGGCATCGAGCCGGAGCAATTGCTGTTTTCTGAGGCGCCAAGGCTCGTCGATGCACTGTGGGTCGCCGAGGAGGCGGCCCGGATGACGGCGCTCGCCGCCGTCATCCTGGAAATCCGCGGCAATCCGCAGCGGCTTGACCTGACCGCGACACGCCGGCTGCATGCAAGGGCGCAAGCGGCCGGCCGGCCGGTGTTCCTGCTGCGGCAGGCGGCTGGGCCCGAACCGACGGCGGCACCCGTCCGCCTCATCGTCGCCTCGGCGCCGGCGGTGCCGCGCGACACCATCGCCGGGCCGCTGGCCGGCTCGATCGGCCGCCCGGCCTTCACCCTCACCATCGGCAAGAGCCGCACGGCCCTGCCTGGACAATTCACACTGGAGTGGAACCCCGATGAACGCGCATTCGACGAAAGAGCGGGCGAGGCAAGAGACCGGGCAAAGAATCCTGTCCCTGTGGTTTCCCTATCTGGCGGCGGAAAGGATCCTGCGCCAGCGTCTGGGGCGGTCCTGGCGTTCCCGGCCGTCGGATCACCCATCTCACCCGCCGCTCGTGATCAGCCATCGCGACCGCAACGCACAGCGCATCTCGGCCCTCGACGAGCGGGCTGAGGCGCTGCACCTGAAGCGCGACATGGGCATCGCCGATGCGCGCGCCATGCATCCGTCGATCGACGTCGTCGAGGCCGATCCGGAAGCCGATCGCCGCCTGCTCGAAGGCCTCGCCGACTGGTGCGACCGCTACACCCCGCTGGTGGCGCTGGACGGGGCAGACGGCCTGTTTCTCGACGTCACCGGCTGCACCCATCTGTTCGGCGGCGAGCGCGCCATGCTGGACGACATCCTGTCGCGCTTCTTCCATCAGGGTTTCGATGTCCGCGCCGGGCTTGCCGCGACGCCGGGTGCGGCCTGGGCGGCGGCACGCTTTTGCGGCGACCGCATCGTTGTGTCAGGCGAGGAGGAGGCGCTGCTGGCGCCCCTGCCGCTGGCCGCGCTGCGCATAGAACCTTCGACCCGCACCAGCCTGGAAAGTGTGGGCCTGCGCACGGCGGGCGCCGTCATGGCGGCACCGCGCGCGCCGCTCGCCCGCCGCTTCGGCGCCCTGCTGCTCCTGCGCCTCGACCAGGCGCTTGGCCGGCTCGACGAGGCGGTGTCGCCGCGCCTGCCCGTCGCGCCGCTTTCGGTCGAACGCCACCTCGCCGAACCCGTCACCCTGACCGAGGACATCGAACGGCTGGTGGGCATGCTGGCGGCGACCTTGAAGACCGACCTCGAGCGCCGCGGCGAGGGCGCCCGGACGCTGGCGCTGCTGCTCTTTCGCGTCGACGGCGCCGTCAGCCGCATCGCGCTCGGTACCTCGCGGCCGATGCGCGAACCCATGCTGATCCAGAAACTGTTCCATGAAAGGCTGGCCGCGCTCGAACAGGATATCGATGCCGGCTATGGTTTCGATCTGGTGCGGCTCTCAGTGTTGGCATCAGCCACCTTCGACATGCAGCAGGCCGATCTTGCCGGCGAGGTGACCGACGACGGCGCCGATATCGCGCTGTTCGCCGACCGCATCCGCGCCCGGCTCGGCGATGGCGCGGTTCTCCGGCCGGTCGCGGTCGAAAGCCATCTGCCGGAGCGTGCCGTCGCCACCATCCCCTTCACCGACGCGCCGTGCCGGACCACGCCGCCGAAGAAGCCGGACAGGCTGCAGGCACCAAAAACCATATTTCCGCCGGAACGACCGATCCGGCTGTTCCGCTCGCCCGAACCCATCGATGTGCCGGCCACCGAAATGCCGGAAGGACCGCCGCTGAACTTCCGCTGGCGGCGCGCGCTCTACCGGGTCAAGCGCGCCGAAGGGCCGGAACGCATCGCCGCCGAATGGTGGCGGGAAGCGCCAAGCGACGAGGCGGCATCGACGCGCGACTATTTCCGCATCGAGGATGCCGACGGCCGCCGCTACTGGCTCTACCGGCAAGGCCTCTACGGCGGCGCCTCGCAAGTCCCGCCGCGCTGGTTCCTGCATGGAGTCTTCGCATGAACGCGCTGACCGTCATTCCCTATGCCGAGTTCGGCATCCAGTCGAATTTCTCCTTCCTGCGCGGCGCCTCCAAGCCGGAGGAGCTGGTGGTCGCGGCCAAGCTCCTGGGCTTCTCGGCGATCGGACTTGCCGATCGCAACACGGTGGCCGGCGTGGTGCGCGCCTGGCAGCAGGCCAAGGTCGAAAAACTCTCCTATCACCCCGGCTGCCGGCTGGTTTTTGACGACGGCACGCCGGACATCCTCGCCTATCCCCAGGACCGCAAGGGCTGGGGGCACCTCTGCCGCATGCTGACGCAAGCCAATCTGCGCAACGAGAACGAAAAAGGCGCCACCCTTCTCCAGCGCGGCGACCTGCTCGAATGGGGTGACCTGATGTCGCTGGCGGTCCTGCCCGGTCTGTCGACGGGGGCGCAAGACAGTCTTGCCTTGCTTGGTGAGCTCAAGGGCCGTTTCGGCAGGAACCTGCGGCTTGGCGTTTCGCCCGACTACGCCGGCAATGACCGTTTCCGGATCGAGCAGGCGGCAGCACTTGCCGAGAGCGCCGGCATTCCGCTGATGGCGACCAACGACGTTCTTTATCACACCGCCGAACGGCGCCCGCTGCAGGACGTGCTGACCGCGATCCGCCTCAACACGCCCGTTGCCGAGGTCGGGCTGCAACTCTCCGCCAATGCCGAGCGCCATCTGAAGCCGCCGATGGAGATGGGCCGCCTGTTCCGCCGGCACCCGCAGGCGCTGGCCGAGACGCTGCGGTTTGCGCAAGAGCTGACTTTTTCGCTTGGCGACCTCCAGTACAATTACCCCGACGAGCCGACGGAATCGGGTCTTGGTCCACAGGCGGAGCTGGCGCGACTGGCGCGGGAGGGGGCGGCGAACCGCTATCCGGCTGGTGTGCCGGATTCCGTGACCAAGCGCATCGAGGAAGAGCTCGCTTTGATCGAACGCCTCAACTATGCCCGCTATTTCCTGACTGTCTACGACATCGTCAAGTTCGCGCGCAGCAAGGATATTCTCTGCCAGGGACGTGGATCAGCCGCCAATTCGGTCGTCTGCTTCTGCATCGGCATCACCGAAGTGGGGCCGGAAAAAATCGATTCGCTCTTCGAGCGCTTCATTTCCGAGGAGAGAAACGAGCCGCCGGATATCGACGTCGATTTCGAGCACGAAAAGCGCGAAACCGTAATCCAGTACATCTACGAGAAATACAGCGGCAAGCGCACGGCACTTGCCGCCGCCGTCATCAGCTATCGCGGCCGGTCGGCGCTGCGCGAAGTGTCGAAGGCGATGGGCCTGTCCGAGGATGTCAGGGCATCGCTTTCCGGCTCGATCTGGGGTTGGTCGACATCGGAGCTTGGCGAGAAGGAAGCCCGCGCCGGCGGCCTCGACCGCACCGACCCGGTGTCGAGGCACGTGATGGAGCGTGCCAATGAGATCATGGGCTTCCCCCGCCATCTCTCCCAGCATGTCGGCGGCTTCGTCATCACCAGGGACCGGCTCGACGAGATTGTGCCCATCGTCAAGACGGCGATGGACGAGCGCAAGATGGTCGAATGGGACAAGGACGATCTCGACGCGGTGAAGATCTTGAAAGTCGACGTGCTGGCGCTCGGCATGCTGACCTGCCTGCAACGCGCCTTCACCTTGCTCACGGATCACTATCCTAATGCGCGGGATGATTATGGGCAGCCCTATGTGTTGGCCACCCTGCCGCCGGAGGACAGGCAGGTCTACAAGATGATCTGCCGCGCCGACACGCTCGGCGTCTTCCAGATCGAATCGCGGGCCCAGATGTCGATGCTGCCGCGCCTCCAGCCGAAAACCTTTTATGATCTCGTCATCGAGGTGGCGATCGTTCGGCCGGGCCCGATCCAGGGCGATATGGTCCATCCCTATCTGCGCCGCCGGCAAGGCAAGGAACAGGCCGAGTATCAAAAGCCGGAGCTGGAAGCGATCCTCAAGAAAACGCTTGGCGTACCGCTGTTCCAGGAACAGGCGATGAATATCGCCATCGTCGCCGGCGGTTTCAAACCGGGCGAAGCCGATGAACTGCGCCGCGCCATGGCCACCTTCAAGCGCACCGGCACCATCGGCAATTACCGCGACCGTATGATCAATGGCATGGTCGGCAAGGGCTACACGAAGGACTTCGCCGAGCGCTGCTTCAAGCAGATCGAGGGCTTTGGCGAATACGGCTTTCCTGAAAGCCATGCTGCTTCCTTCGCCCTGCTCGTCTATGCCTCCTGCTGGTTCAAGACCTTCTATCCCGACGTGTTCTGCGCCGCGATCCTGAATTCGCAGCCGATGGGGTTTTACCAGCCGGCCCAACTCGTGCGCGACGCAAGCGACCATGGCGTCGACATCTGCGACGTCGACGTCAATTTTTCGGTGTGGGATTGTACGTTGGAAAAGGCGCCTTTCGATCCGGCCCGCATCCTGCCACGCCATGCCGAAATGCGCGACGTCATCGAGACGAAGCATGCCGTCCGGCTCGGCTTCCGCCAGATCAAGGGCCTGTCGAAAGAGCGCATGGAGGCTTTCGTCGAGCGGCGCGGCTCAGGCTATGTATCCGTCAGGGATGTCTGGCTGCGCTCCGGCCTCGATGTCGGCGAGATCGAAAAACTGGCGCAGGCCGATGCCTTTCGCTCGCTCGGTCTTGATCGTCGCGAAGCCTTGTGGGCGGTGCGCGCGCTCGACGGCAAGAGCGCCGCCGAAAGGCTGCCGCTGTTCGACCAGCCGGCGCTTCGCCTGCGCGAGCTGGAACCGGAGACGAGGCTGCCGAAAATGCCGCTCGGCGAGCATGTCATCCACGATTACCGCGCGCTCGGCCTGTCGCTGAAGGCGCATCCGGTCGCCTTCCTGCGCGAGCGGCTCGACCGCGCCGGCGTCATCCCCAATGCGAATCTTCCTTCCGTGCGCGATGGCAGGCGCGTCTCGGTCGCCGGCCTCGTGCTGGTGCGGCAGCGCCCCGGCAAGGGCAATGCGATCTTCCTGACGCTGGAGGACGACAAGGCGGTGGCCAACATCATCTTCTGGCAAAGAACCTTCGACCGCTATCGGCCTATCGTCATGGGGGCCCGGTTCGTCAAGGTCACCGGGAAATTGCAGTCGGAATCGGGTGTGGTCCACATCGTTGCCGAGAAGATCGAGGATCTGACGCCCTGGCTGACCGTGCTTCTGGAGAAGGTCAGCGAGGCTGCACCAGTGGTTCCTCCGAGAGACCTCGCCAAGGACGGTTCGGATCGCTTCAGCCCCGCCAAACA
>NZ_RZRP01000008.1:0-26626 GCF_003997795.1 Mesorhizobium sp. M7A.F.Ca.US.005.03.2.1
TCCGCCCATGCCAGCAGCTACGCCGCCAGAGCGTCATCCGCAGCCTGCTTGATCAGCCATTCGATGTGATTTGACCACATCTGCAACACCTCGCGCTTCTCCTTGACGTTGCTATAGAGATCGTAGATTTCGCCAATGTCTCCGGTGCGGGCTCACAGCCCGTCCATATAGCCGCCAGTCTGCTGCCTTCGAGTGGCCCATGTTGGCCGCGGCCAGGAAGTGGCGACGATTGAAAGGACAAAATCAGTTGCCGAAACTCATCGCAGGTGACGGTCTGGTGGCAATTTGGGCACATCTTGTGTCTCGTCGCCAGTAAACACGGATGCCCGGCAGGAGCTGAGCTCGCTGCCGGCGGAAATCGTAGAGCGCCAGCGACGCATTCTGATCTTTCGTCAGGCAGTCGACCGCCTTGGCATACGCCTCGGCCTCCATCTCGATCGACCTGAACCGGTATCTTGTGCGCCATCCGGACGATCTGGGAAAGCTTGGCCGGGCCGGCGCCTTCCCAGGCGCACGGGAAGCGCGACGACCCATGTGGACCTTGGATTTCACTCCGCACTTACGCTGCTTTGGCCTTGTCAGCAGCCTGAGCATAAAGCGTGCTCAGCTTTCAGGCCGAGCACTCATCCATTGTTGACAGCACCTGTCGTCATTCAGGATCGCCCCATTCTCGCAGGCCGCTTGCAGCTTTCAGGCTGTTGTCAGCCAGGGCCGCCATAAAGGGTCTCGTTAAACAATTCAGGAGGCCGTTCCAATGAACAATCAGTTTGCGAGACTTTTTCGAGGACCAGGTATGCAGGCTTGTTTCAGGACAAAGAACTTTCTGGCGGCAACCACCGCGATGACGACGGTATTCCTGCCGGCTGTGTCTCTCGGGGTGGGTCTGGTAGCATTTCCAACTGGAGAAGCGTTGGCCGACGACCCGATTTCGATCCCGCTGGAGTATGTCGGGGAAGGCCATGACCGCCTGGGCATCTGGGCCAAGATCAACAATGGCAACGCGCAGCGATACGTATTCGACACGGGCTCGGACCAGCTCAACACGCAGATCGGGTCAGAGGTGACCGGGGTCCGCCCGATTGCCGACACGCCTTACGTATATACGTACGGGGACGGAACGTATGGTAATAAGCTTCAGAACGTGGAAATTGATAAATTTACATATGTCGATCCAGATCAAAAGATAACAATCGACGGGCCGTCTGTAAGCGATAAGAAATACCGGGCTGCTCGCATTCTCGATTTTGTCTATACCCATGCGTATTGCAAGGACAACAATCTTAAGTGCACGCCGGGATCCGTGACGGATGGACTTAAAGATATGTATGGTCAGGATCTCCAAGAACCTTATCACGCCGATAAGGAGCAGCGGGCGAAAATGACCGCTGGCAAGATGGCAGACGAAGGCGGCGATTTCGCAGGTACATTCGGGGCCGGCGATTTTCTTGGCAAGACAAGTGTCTGGGGCATGATGGGCAGTGTCACCAGGTCTGGCTACGTGGTCTCCGCCAATGTGAATCCGGATTCCGAGAGCGACCAAACGCCTGGCTGTTCCCCCTGCACGATTGTCAACCTCAATCCAAGCCTCCGGGCCCAATATACTAATGCCATGCCATGGGGAGAACCCGAGGAAAAAGATCAGGATTCTTATCAGAATTTTCCTGGCTCTGGCGCCAATGCCTCGACCGAATACGAAGGCAGCTACAATCTGCAGTACACGGTTAAGGATGGAGCCCCACCAATCACCGACCCCAACAAGACCGCGGTATTGCTCGACACCGGCACACCGGGCGGTGGCAGTCTGGAGATCAGTGATGCGATGCTGAAGCAATTTCAGGATGCGGGCGTCAAACTTAAAAATGTTCGGAGAAATGAGCAACGCGAGATCGTAAGCGCATCGGGCAACATCCCGAGCGTTACAATCGCAGGAACGGATGGCGATCCGGTAAGGCTGGACAATATCGACTTCACCTACACCAGCGGCACGACGGAACAACCCAATGACCAGACCAGTTTTGTTGCCGGTCTTGACTTCTTCAAAAACAGATCGGTCATTTTCGATCTGGAGAAGAAGTATACCGCTTATACGTCACATTTCGTCACTGCCAGCAACTTCTCTACCGATTCATCCGCACCCGAAGGGACCGGTCTGAGCAGGATCACGACGAGCATGGGGAATGAGGGCGGGTTCGGCATAGCGGGTGTCGTCTCCGGCTCCGGATCGCTGACGCTTGATACAAAGACGGTGGTCCGGATGACGAATGTCAACACCTACACCGGCGAGACGAATATTGCTCAGGATGCCTATCTCTCGCTTGCGGGGCTCGGCAACATCCAACGGTCAGCGAAAGTCGTTGCAGACGGCACGTTCGATATCTCCGAACATGGAAATGGCAGCGACTATTGGGGAATCTCCGACGCCTACAACGATGCCCGTATTCGTAGCCTGAGTGGCAGCGGAACGGTCGAACTGGGCAAGCGTACCCTGGTGCTAACGGATTCGAACGACACGTTCGCCGGCAGCATCAACGACCTCGACGTTGATAACAATAATATGGGCGGCAAACTATTCGTTGCCGGTGGCGTGCAAACGCTGAGCGGAAAGAACAATTTTTCCGGCATGACGACGGTCGGTTCCGGCGCGGGATTGCTGCTTGCCGATACAGGTGTGCTTTCCCATGATGCGACCACGTCCGGCTTTCTCGGGAATGACGGGCAGATCGGGGGCACGGCTATCGCAAACAGCGGCGGTGTCGTCGCAGGCGGCGGCACCTACGGTGCGGTCACCATTTCCGAGGGCGGCACGGTCGCTCCTGGCAGTGCGACCGATCCGAGCAGGATCGTCACCACACTGACTGTCACGGGCGATTTCGCGCAGCAGTCCGGATCGATCTATCAGGTCGACCTCGCAAGGTCGTCCGATCTCATCGATGTTGGCGGAGCAGCGGCGATCGACAGCGGCGCGCAGATCGAGCTGCTGCGGCAGGGAACGCTATCGGTCGATGCCCGATATACTCTGCTCTCCGCAGCAGGCGGCGTAAGCGGCACCTATGGCGGGCTGACGGGGGCTCTGGCGACAGACGCGACGCCCTTCGTCGATTTCCAGCTCGTCTACGATGCCAACAATGTCTATCTCGATATCAGCCGCACATCGACGGCGTTTGCCGATGTAGCCAGCACCTTCAATCAACGCTCGGTCGCCGCAGCGGCTCAGGCGCTTGGAAGCGGTAATCCGATCCAGGACAACATCCTGTTCCTGACGGCGCCGGAAGCCCGCAACGCTTTCGATATGCTATCAGGCGAGGTTCATGCTTCCATTCATAGCGGCCTCATCGAGGACAGTCATTCTGTACGCGATGCCGCGAGCGAACGGATCCGTGCGGCGTTCGACGGCGTCGGTGCCTCCAGCGTTCCGGTGATGACTTATGGGCTGGGTGGTCTGGAACTGGCCCCGGCAACGAGTGAGAATTTCGCCGTATGGGGCCGTGGCTTCGGCGCCTGGGGTCATCTCGACAGCGACGGCAATGCCGCCGGTCTCGATCACTCGACAGGCGGCTTTCTGGCTGGCGGTGACGCGGCTGTCGGCGAAAGCTGGCGGCTCGGCCTCATCAGCGGCTACAGCCATACCTCCTTGGAGGCGGACGATCGCGCGTCGTCGGGCTCGAGCGAGAATTACCATCTCGGTCTTTTTGCCGGCACGCAGAACGGCAATCTCGGTTTTCGTTCCGGCCTTGCCTATACCTGGCACAGCATCGAGACCGGCAGGTCCGTGGTCTTTCCAGGCTTCGCCGACAGCCTTTCGGCCGATTACGACGCCGGCACGTTCCAGGCCTTTGGCGAGCTCGGCTACCGTATCAATACGGCTTCGGCTTCCTTCGAGCCCTACGCTAATCTCGCTTATGTGAATTTTGACGCCGATGGCTTCACCGAGAATGGCGGCGCAGCCGCCTTGTCGAGCGGGGATCGCTCGAGCGACACGGCGTTTACCACGCTAGGTCTGCGTGCGTCGACGGTACTGACCCTCGGCACCGTGACTGCTACCGCGCGCGGCGGTCTTGGCTGGCGCCACGCCTTCGGCGACGTCAGGCCGGATACCGCTCTTGCCTTTGCTGGCGGTTCCTCCTTCGCCATCAAGGGCGTGCCGATCGCAAAGAACGCAGCTCTGCTCGAAGCTGGGCTTGACGTAAACATCACCGAGAACGCGACGTTCGGCATCGCCTATCAGGGACAGATCGCCTCGGATGCCCAGACACACGGGTTCAGCGCCAAGCTCGGCGTCCGTTTCTAAATCACCCGCAAAAGAGATTGGTTATGAAGTCAGTGAGTGCATTTTCTTTTACCGTCGTTCTCGGCTCAGCGACGGTGATGTCTGTGTCCGCCGCGCGAACGGACGATGCCTGCTACAACAAGGCACAAAGCCTATGATGACGCAATGTTCAATCGACGACCTGAAGCCAGTCGATGGCGAGCTTGACAAGCTCTACAAGGAGATGGAGACCCGGCTCAAAGAGTCCCGGCGCATGTCCAGGAACTGGTCGAGACCGCGAGGGGCTACAACGCCACCTCGGAGAACACGCGCGACGCCTACCCCAAGGATTGGCGGCATTTTTCCTCCTGGTGCCGGCGCGCTGGCTTCGATCCCCTGCCTCCGGGCTCGAAGGTGATCAGGCTCAATATCAGCGCCTGTGCCTCGGGCACCGCCGCCGGCGATCCGAAGCGTGGCGCCCCTGCCCTTTAGTTTGCGACCATCGAGCGGCGGCTTTCCGGCCTCGCCTGGAACTTTACCCAGCGCGGCCGGCCGTTGGACCGCGCGGAGCGGCATATCTATAAGGTTCTTGCCGGCATTCGCCGCAAGCACGCAAAGCCACCGCGGCAGAAAGAGGCGGTCCTGGCGACGATCTGCTGGCGATGATCGCCACGCTCGGCCACGACCTCAGGGCCTGCGCGACCGCGCTATTTTGCTCCTGGGCTGTGGCGGCGGCCTGCGGCGCTCCGAGATCGTCGGTCTCGACGTCATGCGCGACGACAACAGCGATGGCGCCAGCTGGATCGAGATTTTTGACGGCAAGGGCTGCTGGTCACCCTGCGCGGCAAGACCGGCTGGCGCGAGGTCGAGGTCGGCCGCGGCTCCAGCGACCACACCTACCCCGTAGTCGCGCTCGAGAGCTGGATCCGCTTTGGCCGCATCGCACGTGGACCCCTGTTCCGCCGCATCTTGTCGATCAGGTCGATATAATACGAAAAAGCCGCCGCCATTCGGGACGGGCGTCGGCTATCATGTCCAGCCATTATGCGGCGAGCGGATAGCTTTCGCCGGACCAGGCAGAGAACTTGGCGGCAAAAGCCTTCATCTCGTCGACCGCGAATGTGGTGCGCGGTTGCGAACTCGACTTGCTGGGCGAGAGGGACCTCGCCGAGAAAGGCGCTGACATGAGCGGGATGCTGCTTGGCCAAATCGAGATCCGCAAAGCAATCGGCCAGCGCCGCGTCGTCCAGCTGTACGCTGCAGGGCGCGTTCACGTCGTCAAGACGGATGCCAAATGCTTGCTCATAATGGCCGCAAGGTAATCGTTTCGGGTCGGAGACACAAGTTGCCGCCTCCTTCGCCGTAGAGTGGCCCGATACAATCACGATCGATATTGCCACCTCTTATCGATAGTGATCGCATAGTTCCCTGATTCGACTCTCAACCGCTCATATCAAGCGATTACTTCCATGTATCTGCTGCGCTAGCCCGTCCTGGCCTTGGAGTGTCGCTCCTCACCTCCTCCACCACTCACCAGCCCGATGGGAGTATCGCCCGCCAGCAGCTTCTCCTTGCTGAGCAGCGCGGCAACCTCAATCGCCTCGAAATCGGGCAAATCCCGCAGTGTGTCGAGGCCGAAGTGCAACAGGAAGGTCTTGGTCGTGACGTAGGTGTAAGGCGTGCCAAATTCAGCGGGCAGGCAGACGTTGACCCACAACAATCAAGGGGACGGTGCAGGCCAAGATTGCGGCAGGGCTTGGGCCCCCCACCCTTCTCCTCAGAACTCCGCTGCTTCCAGCTGGCGGCTGAAACTCACAGGCGCAGCCAGCTTGGTCTCTAACAGCATCGATCGCATCATGGTGTCTGCCATGAATCCGTGTGCGTGAAGCGCTCCAGAGCGAAGATGTTGGGCGTCAACCAGGTTCACTCCAATGAGCTTCACTTCTCGAGTTCTGCACAGTGTCCACGACTGGCGCCGGAGGTTGATCCGGTGATTAGGAGGAGCACTCGTTGTCGGATTCTCGACGATGTCGGACATGTGACACAACGCTTCCAGAGCGATCGCATTGTTCCGAAACGATTTTCCCAGTTGGCACGAAGGTTGCGGCCCTATGCGCAAAAGCACTGCGATGCCGCACCGACTGGAAGAACTCATCAATGATCACGCTTTTCGAACATGTGGGCGCCGCTACCGACACTGAGCGTTCCCGAGCCGACGGAAGCCTCTATCCCTTCTTTCTGAAGGCTGTCCGGACATGAACGCATTTGATGTCCGTCCAACGCTGGATGCTCCCGACGACGATCCCTATGTCTGGCTTGAAGATGTAGAGGGCGAGCGGGCACTTGCCTGGGCCGCCGGCCAGTCGGCAAAGACCCTGAAGCACTTCAGTGGAACGCAGTTCGAGCGCGACCGCGCGGCTCTGACAGCCATTTTCGACAATCGCGACAATCTTCCCCTGATCGCGCGCCGTAGTCAGTACCTCTACAATTACTGGCGAGATGACGGTAATCCACGCGGACTGTGGCGCCGGACCACCCTTGCCGCCTACATGAAGGCGGATCCCCAATGGGAGCTACTGCTCGATCTGGATGCTCTCGCGGCTAGCGACGGAGAGGACTGGATCTGGGACGGCGCGTCCATCGAGCCGGAGAGACGGGAAAGAGCCGTTCTGCGCCTGTCGCGCGGCGGCAGCGACGCGGTCGTGCATCGCGAATTCGACCTGATTTCTCTGAGCTTTGTCGCCGACGGCTTCAACCTCCCCGAGGCCAAAGGCTACGTTAATTGGCTGGACCCTGACACGCTTCTGCTTTCCAGTGCGCTTGGTAATGGCATGGCCACCCGCTCCGGCTATGCGCGCACAGTTCGACTGTGGAAGCGTGACGCGGATCCCCTCACCACGCCGGCAATCTTCGAGGCCGGGTTCGAAAGCTTCCAAGTGTCTGGTCATTCGGACCGCACCGGCCGCAGCGAGCGCCTTTGGTTCATCGAGCAGCCGGCCTTCTTCGAGAAGATCAGCTGGATCGGCGATAGGAGCGGGCCGAGGAGGCAGATCGATCTTCCTCGCGACGCGTCGTGGCGGGTCTTCGGCGACTGGCTGGCGGTAAGGCCGCGCAAGCCCTGGACGGTGGGAGGCACCACCCATCCCGCCGACGCGCTGATCGTCATCTCGCTTTCCACTTTCCTCGCCGGCGGACGCCGTTTTGAGACCCTGTTTCAACCAGGGGAAAGGCGCTCCATGCAGTCATTCTTCTGGAATGACGGGAAGCTCATTATCTCTTACCTCGTCAATCTCGCACCGCGTTTCGAGATGTTCACTCCCGGCCACCAGGAATGGACGCGCCGAGTCCTGAACACCCTGCCCGCCGAAGGTACTGTCGACGTCTGGTCATTCGATGCGGCAGTTCACGAGACCAATGGAGAGGTCCTGATCTGTGCTCAGGATCCGATCACGCCGCCGCAGCTCTTGCTGTTCGATCTGAATGCCGCGCCGTCTCTCAGCGCTTCAGCAATCCTGAAGCGCAGCCCGGAGAATTTCGATGCATCCGGACTGGTGGTCACGCGCCACGAGGCAGTCTCTATCGATCATGAGCTGATCCCCTATACGCAGGTTGGTCCGGCGAACGGGAACGGAGATGCTCCGATTCACCTTTCCGCTTATGGCGGGTTCGGCGTATCATTCCTGCCCTACTACAACTCCCCGCTGGGCAAGCTGTGGCTCGAGCGCGGTGGCACGTGTGTCGAGGCGAACATCCGCGGCGGCGGCGAGTTCGGCACCCGCTGGCACGAAGCCGGGCGCAGGGAGGGCAAGCGTCTCGCCCACGACGATTTCGCCGCCGTTGCCTCCGACCTCGTGCGAAGGGGCATCACCCTGCCGAGGCGGATTGCCGCCGAGGGTGGCTCAAATGGCGGCCTGCTGATCGCAAACATGCTGACCCGCTATCCTGAGCATTTCGGGGCTCTGTTCTGCACAGCACCGCTTATCGACATGCGTCGCTACACCAAGCTCTTGGCGGGCGCGAGCTGGATCGACGAATATGGCGATCCGGACAAGGTTCACGATTGGGCTTTCCTGAAGGAAATCTCCGCCTATCACGCCGCAGCGCCGGGACAGCCCTATCCGCCTATCCTGATCGCCACCACGAAACGCGACGACCGCGTCCATCCGGGCCATGCGCGCAAGATGGCCGCAAAACTGCAGGCTCTTGGCTATCCCGCTTACTTCTACGAGGCCAGCGCAGGCGGGCACGGCTGCGGCGAGGACAATCGGGAGCAAGCCGCATTCATCAGTCTAGGCACCAATTTTCTCCGCAGCGCAATCGGCTTCAACGATCACCCTCCGGAGACGGCGGAACGCGTTGCAACGCAAGAGGGGCATTTGAGGTCCATCAACAATTCATTCGAGCAGGAGACGAAATAGTGCAGTGCATCCTTTCTGAACATCAAGGAGTGAATCTCATGGCGAGAACGCGAATGGGCGTAGCGCGGGCAACAGCAGCGGCGGTGGCCCTGATCATGGTGGGACAGCAGGCCGTCGCCGCGGAGCCTGCGCAAGCAGAGACCGTCCTGGCGGAGACGGGAGCCTCGGTCACCGAAGCGCCAATCCCTTGGCAGGTCCGCCTGCGGGCGTTGGGCGTCGTTACGAAAGATCTGGGCTACGTTGATACGCTTCCCGGCTCCGGTCTTTCGTATTCGGACACGGTGACGCCGGAACTCGATATCTCGTATTTCTTCACCGACAACATCGCCGCCGAACTCATACTCGGTACCACTTATGCCAACATCGCGGGCCAAGGGACGATCGGAGGGTTGGGCAACATCGGCAAAGTTTGGCTGCTGCCGCCGACACTCACGTTGCAGTACCATTTTACCGATCTCGGCGCGTTCAAGCCTTATGTCGGCGCCGGCGTGAACTACACGATCTTCTACAACCAGGACACTGGCAGCGCTGATGCTCTCAAGGTGAAGAACACGTTCGGCACGGCGCTGCAGGTCGGATTCGACTACATGGTGGACCAGCACTGGGGCCTCAACTTCGACGTGAAGAAGCTTTTCCTGAAGCCGGACTTCGACGTCACGGTGACCGGCGCGAAGCTGACGGGGAAGGCGGAGCTCGATCCCTGGCTGATAGGCGCAGGTGTCACCTACCGCTTTTGAATATCAGAGTGAAGTCTGCTTCCCGACTGCCGGTTTAAATGAAGGGCGCCTCGCGCGCCCTTTTTTACGGTCGACACTGCAGCGCAAGACCTCATGAAGCTATTGTCGGGCGGGGTTCTCTTCCGGCGGACCAAGAAGATGCACTGGCCAACCGGCCTTGCGCCTGAGGTGGAGTGCTTAGAAGCGCTTTGGATCGGGACGGGCTTTGGTATTGTGGGTGGAATGCTTCAGCCAGACCATTTGCCAGCATCGTCTCCCGGACGTCATGTGTGAGCTTCTTTGTCAGCGCAAGGCGAACACGGATCTCCTAGCAGGCCGTTGAAGAAGTGTCCCGTTTGGCCTTGAGGATTGCCTCGTCGCCGTTGTGATAGAAGGTGATGTCGATGGAGCCGTCGTCGAGCAGTTCAGCATGGCCGTCGCCTGTGACCTCGTCCATTTCGTCGAATCCGACCCATGTGAAGAAGACCGTCGACGGGCCGTAGCCGAGTTCGAGGGTTAGATGAGCCAAACGCCAGTGGGGCGTCCTGGGGACGACGCGCGCGAGATTCTGGTCGTGGTGGCCAGCCCAATACGATGTGAGAAGTTGCTGCCGGTGCGGGTACCGGAGGTCGCCGATAGTGACAGCCGATGTTCGACAGCGGCAAGGACATGCTCAGCCGTCAACGCGCCGAGGGCTTGGCCGGGAATGGTGGTGATGGAACCAATCCAGAAAGCGGCGGCTGCCCAGGAGAACGCCTTCGCGGGACTTTGACTCCAGTCCGCACACCCTGCTCAGATAGTCCGAAAAAGAGGTCAGAAGCGGAGCATCCGGATTATTATCTACACTGGGAACAGAAGCATGGAAGCGTTCTGGAGCCACTCGCCGCGCGTTTACCAGTGCCGACACTGCTCCAAGCTGACTATCTGCCATGACCACCTGCCGAACGTAGTCCGTTGATGCCACCGGTACCCTTCGCGGTCTGCTCCAGCGGGAAGATCGGGTCTGATCGACCCTGCTGACCTGTGCGGCGGCCTCTCTCGCTAGGGCGTCCCCCTTCCTGTCGTCCTCCTCCGCCGCTTTCGGCTGCTTTCGGCCCGCCGCCCTCGCCAAGGCGTCGTAGTCGGTAAGCGCGTCCTCCGTCTCCTTTAGGGGCTTCATCGCGTGACTAGAGTTTAGCGCGTGTTTGTAGGCGGCGGACCGAATGGTCGTCGAAATGCCACTCAGCGCCACCGCAAGATGCCCTAGGGCTTCCGCCTCATGATCTGACAGCGGCACGTCACGATTAGAGCCGATTGCCCTGCCTTCTTCCAGTTTCACAATGTTTGTAGTCATTTCCTGCTCCATCGCGTTGACTGAGATACGATGGAGACGGAAGTGGAGAACAAATTTTTACAAGCAACTAAGATGATATTCTCGTCAACGGGACAATAGTGGACGTTGAGGGCGGCGAACAGGGTGGTGGTGCCGTTGCGCTTGTAGTCGTGCCTCATCGTACCGAGCCGCCCCTTCTTCATCGGCAGGCCGGGTGGGTGCGGTCGAGCGCCGGATCTGGCTCTTTTCATCGACCGACAGAACGATGGCATGGGCCGGCGCATCGAGATAGAGGCCGACGACGGCGCGCAACTTGTCGACGAACTTCGGATCATTGGAGAGCTTGAACCTGGCGCCAGCGGTGGGGTGCGAGACCATGCGCCTTCCAGATGCGCCTGACGGCGCTGGCGCTGATTGCGGCGGCTTGCGCCATCATGTCGGCGGTCCAGTGGGTCCTCTCGCCCGGCGGATCGGCAAGCGTCAGTGCCACGACGCGCTCGCCGACATCGGGACCGAGCGGCGGAATGCGCCACTGTCGCGTCTTGTCGCGCAGCAGCCCGTCACAGCCTTCCGCGGCAAAGCGCTCCTGCCAGCGCCAGACGTCGGTCTTCGACTTGCCGATGCGGCGCATGACCTCGCCGGTGCCGACGCCGTCGGCGGGCAAAAGCACTATCTCGGCGCGCCAGACATGCTTTTGCGGGGCGTTGCGATCCCTGATCAGCGCCGTCAGACGGACGCGATCGGCCGACGAAACGGTGAACGATCTTCCTGTGCGCATGCGCCAGACTCGCACGCGCAGGCCAGAAAGGGAATCTCTGATTGGACTCCTATGTCAGGCGGGAACCACTAGACGCCGAGACCGCCGATGCAGACATGTTTGGTGTCGAGATAATCCACGATGCCCTGGAGGCCGCCTTCCTTGCCGAGGCCCGATTCCTTGACGCCGCGGAACGGCACCTCCGGCGTGGTGATCAGGCCTTCATTGACGCCGGTACTTCAGTCCTTCCATCACGCGGAAGGCGCGACCGAGATCGCCGGTGTAGAAGTAGGCCGCGAGGCCGAACTCGGTGTCGTTGGCGAGCGGCGTGCCCGACCTGAGACATGGGTGACGTTTTGTACCGGACACGGATGAAGTGCACCCCTCGGGTGAGCGTTTGCTCGATAATATCCACTGAAGTGAAGCAGTCGGTCTTAATGCTGGAACTCATGCCACCCGACCGACCCGGGAATTCGCAGCAGCGGCGCCGTCGAGTGCAGAACGAATGCCGTCAACCAAGGGGTCGATCTCGCTTTCGGTGATTATATAGGGCGGACAGATTCCAAGCACTTCTCCCATATTGCGGATCATGACGCCGTGCTCGCGGCACCGCCGCTCGACATCGCCGATCCTCAGCTCGGGCGCGAAGACGCGACGGGCGCACGATCCTCGACGATCTGAACCCCCGCGATGAAGCCGCGGCCGCGGGCTTCACCGACAAGCGGATGGTCGCCGAGCGCGTCCGCGAGGGCTCCATGCAAGTGATCGCCGAGACGACGCGCCTGGGTCACGAAATCGATCTCGCTGTAGATCCTGATCGCCTCGGCGGCGACGGCCGCTATCACCGGATGACCGGAGTAGGTGAAACCGTGACCGAACACGCCGACCTTGTGGGCCTCGTCAGCGGCGCATTGATAAATCTTGTCGAGATAATGACGCCGCCAATGGGCAGGTGACCGGATGAAAGCCCCCCGGCGATCGAGAGCATGTCCGGTTCCATCCCAAATGTCTGGCTACCAAACCAGTTCCCGGTGCCTCCGAAGCCGCAGACCACCTCGTCGGACAGCATGAGGATAATTTCTCACTTTCTTGCGAAGATCGGGGGTGTCCACGGTCATTCGTATTACGCGAGATCCGCGAGGCCAAAAACCATCATACCAGAGAGGCGAAACTGCTATCTAGGTGTTTAGATGCAAGAAATTAATCCTGCATTGTTCCCGCACCAGGAACACCCGAGAGGATACCAAGCAGTATTGAACCTTGTTGAAAATGCTCTCGGCGCGCTGGGCGTTATAATTTCTCGAAGGCGATCACAAGGACGTCGCGATAAGCGTACGGCATTTTCAGGTTTTCGGCCACAATCGACGATACATCGTGAAAGGTTTCGCGGTCGTTGCAGATCACAAAATCATTCGGGGAGTTCATTTCGACCTCGCCGAGGAACTCCTTTGAGGCGTCGGTGATCATGCTCATGCCGCCGGTGACGTTGACCCGCCCAATCATATAGCAAGCAATGAAGTCCACCCCGTCCTGGTGAAGGCCCTCGGGTGCCGGTTTGCCATTTACACCATCGCGCGCGACAATCCGGTAGGGATGGATCTTGATATTCCAACGATCATGTCGGGCGGCTTCACATAGAATTCTGCAGAAACCTGTCAGAATCTTTTCTAAGACGGGATGGTCTATAAAGGAGTTTTCAAGGGGCTCGAAGTGGCGCTTGAAGCCGCCATTCAGATGATTGACACTTTTTGATTGTTCGTAGGGGGCGTGGGGTAGGAGCCTAAAGATTCCGTCAGTCGCGTCATATTCAAAAGCGCTATAGCGCCGGTAACGATATGTTCCGCCGTCACGCATGTATTCATCGAGAAGAAGTCGATTCCAATGGTCAGCAAAGTTCTTCCAGGCTGCATCAATTTCGATGCCAAAGCAGGCTTCGGCGCGCTCGCCTTTTGAAAACCACCATCCATTTGTCACCAGACCGTCAGTGCATTGTTGACTGAGGTTGGCCGGCGCCTGGGGTGCGTTGTTTTCCACGGGTGTCTCCCTTTTGGTGACTTGGCGAGGACGGAACGCTTTGGACAACGCTATGTGGGTTGCGGCTTGGTATTCCCAAAGGTCGCGGTCCCTAATGTATCTCGGCGTCCTGGCTCGGATCGACCGAGGTAAAAAGCGTGTGTGATCGACTATGTAGCTGACGCTCCCGCTAACGCCCTCGAGGGCGGATGCAATGGCCCGTTCGCACATCTGGTGAATAGTACTGCCCCATGCACCTGAAACCGCCTCTTGGGACCAGGCTTGCTCAAGCCCTTGCTTCAAAACGATTGATGCCACGTCAAGAGAAGCGGTTTCGAGGTGACGCAGCGCGTCGAAGATAATGGCCGCGGCAGGGGCCTCGCGGACTTCGAGAACCTTTTGGCCGGTTGTGATGTGTTCAAGCCCGACAAAGCGGCCGTGCCCGAATTTGCCGACCGTGTTATTCAGGAACGGGATTGCGTCGACCAATGCAACATCACGGTCATCAATTGACACGAGACTTCCGTCTGCAAACCCGAGTTTGATCTCTACCGGCTGCTCTGCGGGAATGTGGCGCGTCCAAGCAAATGCCTCCTCGGGGATGGAAAAGTTCTCGGGATCTTCCAAAGGCCCCGACTCGAATTCCCGACACCAGAGGTTTTCGTCCGCGCTCCACGTGCGGTCCGCCACAAAAGTCGCTCCACACTTGGACAGGTCGGAGGTCTTCTGTTGTCGGGATATCACAGAGCATTCATACGGACTGCCGAAGTTGCCGGAAAATCCTGAGCGCTTAATGCTATTGTTAAGGCGCGGAAGACTGTTTTGAGAAAGGTTTGCTGTATGAAGAACCAGCCGTGAGTTGATTGACCTAGCATGATTAACAACCAAAGATGCGATTATGGGACGGCTCAACGAACTGCTCAACGGATAGATGCCAAGGTACTTGGCGTGGGCTCGAATGGCTGATTTCACGCCTTGTTCGACAAAGGCATCCCGCCCTTCGAGGCAGACAAAGCGCGCGCCGAACATGGCTGCCGTCCGTTCCAACAAAGGCTGATCGATGCGCGTTCCGACATCCGCTGCGACAGCTTCAATGTTCGCAAAGCCAAGGCTTTGCAGCTTGTAGAGAAGATAGGTGCTGTCGAGACCGCCGCTGAACATGGTTGCAACTGGTGCGGTTCGGTCCGGAAAAGCCTCCAGATCTTCAAAACTCGAAATGCCGCCGATGGCGGGTTTGGTGGAAGCCAAGATGGGGTTCATTTGGATGTCCTGCTCTCAAACCAGATGCCAGCAAACGTCGCAGCGAGGACGAGGCCTGCGCCTATCAAGCTCGGTACTGTCAAAGGCTCATTCAGAAGAAGGTGCGCTAGAACGAAACCAAAAAAAGGTTCTGTTCCCATCAAGAAGCCAACCCGTGTCGGTGTGGATTTTCTCACTGCGGCATTTTGAATGTAGAATGCAGCGAGGGTGCAGAAGAGTGCAAGGAAGGCAACAGCGCCCCAAAACTGAAGGGTGGCCCTCACAACAAGGCCTGAAATTCCGAACTGAGCGACGGCCAAAACGAAAGTAAGTGTTGCCACCGTCGATCCTTGGATGGCCGTCAGGGCTGCAGATGAAATCTGCCGGCCGGCCAGAAGGCGTTTGGTGGAAACGACCATAACCGCTCGCAGAATCGCGGCCCCCAAGACAAGCGCGTCACCCGGGCTGAACCTGCTGATCCCGCCAGTGAGAATGCCGACACCGATGCACGCTATGGCAGCACTTGCCAAAATGCCCGTAGGTGGAAGTCGCCGTGATAGCCCATAGTCGATGCTCGGCGTGAAAATCACACAAAGCGATATGATCAAGGCCGTGTTCATTGCGCTTGTCGATGCAACGCCGTAAGTTTCAGCAATAAAGATGCAAAAAAGTATTGTTCCCAATGCGAAGCCGCGGATGAAATCGCCCCAGGAGACCAATGCGATCTCATGTCTTGCAGCCACTGCCGTAATGATCGTAGTAATCAGGAAGCGATAAAGAACAAGTATCGAAACCGGCGCGTAGAACAGTGCGCCTTTCCCGACCGGATAGCTCGCCCCCCAAACGAATGCGACTCCCAGCAAGGCTAGATCCACCGAGAAAGATGGCGTCCGTGTTTTCCTGACAGGTATTGGAGAACTTTCGAAAACGTCCACCTTCAAAGTTTCCTTTGTGTTAGCCATCCACCCCTGCTGCGAGGGTCAAACAGATCAGGTCGTTCAGCCTCTTGGGCGATCCGTGCCGCGGCGTACTTGTTTTTGGTAACGCAAGTGCCGTGCCGATTCGGAAAACCATTGCTAGACAACAACCTGGTCGCCTTGATAGTTCGGCGGTTCATGTCCATTGTTGTCAGAATGCCGACAATGACTTCAACTGCAGGGATCCTACCGGCAGGGCCTCAAGGCGAACACGCGGCTCCAAGATGCCGACACGATGGCTGGTTCAGCCATGCTTCGACAGTTGCCTGTTTTTTCAGTTCCTTTGCTGTTCGTGCGCTACCGCAACGCTCCATACTAGTCTCGCGTGGCTGTCCCCGTGGGGTGGGCGGCAGAAAGCGATTAGGCCCGCTGAAAGAGGCGAACCGCATCCGAAGGATCGTAACCAAGAGAAGGACCTGAAGCGAGAGCGAAGGTTGCGGGAGGCCGCGGCGGGCCTAAAAGGCAATGCCGACCGCCCCAGGAAAGGCTGACAAAAACCGCAGCGGCCGACTGTCCAATAGGGTGCGCCGGGCCAGGGCGAGCCAAATGGCAGGGGCTGCCGGGGGACCCTAAGAAAAGCCTGGGTTCACGAGCACCCGGCGCGCGCCATCAGGCGGCCAGCTACTTGGAGGGCGGGTGTATCATGCCTGTTTGTCGGGCCGAACCAGATCCATGTGGCTGACGCCGAGGGCCAATGCCAGTTCATAGATCGTGATAATTGTCGGATTTCTTCGGCCTTTCTCCAAGCCGCTGATGTACTGCTGACTGAACCCGGAAATCTCCGCAAGCTGCTCCTGCGTCAGGCGCTTCCTTTGCCTGATCCTCTGCACATTCCGTCCGACCAACTTGCGCATATCCATGCACGCAAGCCAGCGGATCAGGCGGCTTGAGTTTATCAACTATAATATGTAATCCACATTTAGCAGGCACAGGGCTTCGCGGGTCCATTGGCCGGAGATAGAATTAGCGATGTTGCAGCCCAGATCGAACACGCCGTTCGCCGACGAGGTCCCCTGGTCGGACCGCATTACAGCCTACGACAAGGACCACTTTACAACCTATATGAGGCTCCTGGACGCCTCGGCCGACAACGCCACTGAAGAGGAAATGGCCAAAGTGATCCTCGGCATTGATCCGGCACGCGAACCTGAGCGCGCACGCAACGTTCTTCGCAGTCATCTCGACCGTGCAAACTGGGTGGTGACGAGCGGCTACAAGGATTTGTTCGCCAGTTGACGAAATGGGCGGTGCGGTCGCTTCGCTTCAAGCAACGAAGTCGCGCAACCGCCATGCATCGACGTATCACCACAGCGCGGATGGCCCAGCGCTTCGCTGTCTCATCATTTTGTCCTCCGCTCGCCAATGGCTGCTTCCCAGGAATGGGTGCGGCGGCGAATCATGACAGGAACGGGTCCGCCGTCTGAGCCGCACCGCATCCGAAGGGCCGGATGGACAACCTACTGAAAGCTCACAGCTGGCTAAGGGTTGCGGGACGCCGCGGCGGGCCTAGAAGGATGCGGCGCCACCTGCTGAGAAAGGCACAAAACAGAGCGAATTGCGAGAGTCTAACGACGCGCTAGGAGGCGCAGCGGAATGGTCGAGACGCCAGAGCCAAGAAAATCGGGGCTCGACCCACCGGCACACGGCACGCGCGGTGATGGGCGCGGGCGCCCACTACGTGCGCAGGCTCAACAGAATCTCACACGGATCAGCATCGAGGGCCGCAGTTACGTCGAGAAACTCAATGACATCGAGACGCCGTTCGCCACCCTCATATTTCGCCACGAAAGATTGCGGACGACCAAGCTTCTCAGCCACCTGCGCCTGCGTCAGCCCTTTGACATTGCGCAGTGAGATCAACTGGGCCAGAAACCGCTGGTGGCGGGGAGATCGAAGAGATTTGGGCATTTAGGTGAACCGGCAGGTAGAGACCGGCTCAGCGACTAATCCCCGTTTCGGATTATCCCATTTTGGGATATTCTGCCTTGGATCCAGCGATCAACATGCGAGGTTCGCGGCAGACATGAATCAATCAACGGGAACAGATAGGACTCAAAGCTCAACACTGCTCGACGAAGTCCCTTGGTCTGACCGTCTTACCGCCTACGACAGGGCGCACTTTACCATCTATATGAGGCTCCTGGACGCCTCAGCCGATGAGGCGCCCGAAGAGGAAATGGCCCAACTGATCCTCGGCATTGATCCGGCACTTGAACCGGAGCGCGCCAGGAAGGCGCTTCGTAGTCATCTCGACCGTGCGAACTGGATGGTGACGAGCGGCTACAAGGAATTGTTCGCCAGCTGACAAATTCGCAGTGCTCGGTCATAGAAGCGTTCCTGTGCCATTGGTCAGGCTGATCGGGGCCTGCACCACAGACGCGCCGGCAAAATGGACCCGGTGGCGAGCACAATTCAGTTCCCAGGAAATCGGGGTTTGGCAACTGTCCGAGCGTCTGACGTGATAGAAGGTTCCGCTCTGTCTGGATGGGTATTAGCCCGGAGCAGCACTCCATATCGTACCGGCGCTCGACGAAGGGTCCACCTCTTCGCTTTCAAGCCGCATAACCGATAGCCATCGCCCTAAGTCAAGGGTTAGAGATTACCGGCAGGCAGGTATGCAAGCGGGCCATCCTCGGAAACTATATAACCGCACGACTAGCTGTGAGCTTTCGGGAGGTTGTCCATTCGGACCGGACCGGGGAGACTGGAGTTACCAAGCTTCAGCACTCACCGGAGGGTCCGAATGAACATCCATAAGAATGCCCGTCTCACACCGCTGCGTCGAGAGGAGATGGCGCTGTCGGTGATAGAAGGCGCTTTCTCCAAAGCCCATGCGGCGCGTGTCTACGGCGTGTCGGCCAAGATCGTGGCGCGCTGGGTCGAGCGCTACAAGTCCGAAGGGCGGGCCGGCATGATCGACCGTTCCTCGCGGCCCGCCAATATGCCGCAGGCCACCGCTGCGTTGATCGCCGAGCGCATCATGGCGCTGCGGCGGCAACGTTGGACCGGCAAGCACATCGCCCATGAGGTCGGCGTCTCGCCCGCCACCGTTAGCCGGGTTCTCAAGCGTGCCGGACTGTCGCGGTTGCGGGATATCGAACCGGCCGAGCCGATCCGACGCTACGAGCGCGAGCATCCTGGCGAGATGATCCATATCGATATCAAGAAGCTCGGTCGTTTCGAGCGCATCGGTCATCGCATTACCGGCAAGCGCACCGGCAATGCCAGCTCGCGCGGCAGCAGTTGGGAGTTCGTCCATGTCTGCATCGACGACGCCTCCCGCATCGCCTTCTCGCAGATCCTGCCCGACGAGAAAAAAGAAAGCGCCATCGCCTTCCTCAAGGCGGCGGTGGCCTACTACGCCAGCCTCGGCGTCACGATAGCCCGCGTCATGACCGACAACGGCTCCTGCTACAGATCAAAGGCCTTCGCCAAGGCCTGCCGCGATCTCGGCCTCAAGCACGTCAGGACAAGACCCTATACACCCAAGACCAATGGCAAGGCCGAGCGCTTCATCCAGACAGCACTGCGCGAATGGGCTTATGCCATCGCTTATCCGACTTCAGATCACCGCGCCGCAGAGTTGCCGGTCTGGCTGCACAGATACAATTGGCACCGTCCCCACGGGAGCCTAAAGTCCAAAACACCTATCAGTCGCCTCGCTCTAACCGAGGACAACCTGTTGAGGCTCCACAACTAGCTCGTCAGCGACGACACACCCGCTCGAGCACCCATAGACTATGATCACCGGCGCGGACTGGAAGAATACGGCTGCATCGCCCGAGCCGGCGGAACAGAAGATCTCGGCATCCAGTCAACGCTCGATACAAAGCGCGCGATCGAATGGCCCGAGCACAAGGGGATCAAAAAGCTTCTCAGACAATTGAGGACCCTTCGGACCCCAAAAGGGCTATAGCCTGATTTTGGGTTCGCACGCCTAGCTTCTTCTTGGCATTGTCCAAATGAAAAGCGATCGTGCGTGGCTTGATACCCAAGATGCGGCCGGTCACCCAGGCTGAATTACCCCGCGCTGCCCACCTCAGGCACTCATATTCGCGGGATGTCAGCGAAACCCCATCCACTGTTCGATCGCTCGGCAATTTGCGGCGAACGCAACGATGAAAGCAGGCCGCCATCAGTTGAAGAGCTTGTTCGTACCGCTCAGCGACCCGAAGAAATACTGGACGAGGCTCATCGGCGGCAAAAGTAACCGCAGCGATGCGGCCGCGGAGATCGACAATTGGGATCGTCAAACCGCAGCAGATGCTGAATTGAGCCGCCTCATCGAATAGCTGCTGTTGAGCCGGCGACATTTTATCGCCTCCCAAATTCGATCCCCAGTGAAACGGGCAGCCGCCATTTCGAGCACGCAAGACCACAGGATCGAGTTTCTCATACTGATTTTCCAGATACTGTCTGGTCCAGCGGGGTGGATAGTTTGAAATTAACCTCGGTTTGCCGGAAGGCCGTGCTGGCAAGGAGAGGTAGGCAAAGAAGATTAGGTCAAGTCGTCCGGCCGCCTCAGCCATGGCATCCCGGAAATCTGCCTCATCGATACTCTGTGACAGTCTTTCAAGGAATGTCTCGAAAACAAGTGGCATGTGCCTCGTCATCGTCGCGCTCGATTCTTCCTCTTTCTGCACGCCTTCCGGCTGCGTCGTGTATGTCCCGACAAACGTGATTGAATTCGCGGGCGTCGCTGGGCTGACCGGGCTCCAGAATGCTGCCACACTTTCGATCTTCGTCGGTCATCCCAATCATGCTGGGCTCACCCGATGGGCGTCTGGCAGACGCCTCATGATCTCAACAGCTCAATCAGAGAATCTCCATGCATTAAATCATGACCGCCCCTGCACCGACCAAATCAGGAGAAATCATCCTGCGCTGACCAAAAGCCATCATTGACCCCAGCTTTTGCAGGAATTTGGGTCGGCATTAGCATAACAATTCGGATAGCCGCTCATCCCCCACCCGGGGCGCCGTGATCCGCAAAGAAGTGTTGCGATGCTTTCTTTTCTTTGATAGGCAAATCGTCTCAACAATATTAAAATGCCTTTCCTTGTGAACGGGGTGGCGTGTGAGTATCGTCCTTCTATATACCTGACGTGATAAAATTCACCGCAATGATTATGGCCCGCTGCAATGATGTAAAGGGCACGTCTAAGCTCAATCTGCATCGGAACGTGCAGATGACCTTTACCAGACCCTCGATCCCGCACGGGCCATAATGATACTGATTACGTGGGTCAAAAAGGGCGCCCTGCCGGCGGGGAGGTACACCCGCAGGGCGCGCCGCACAGAGGTCCTGGTCGTTGGGCAACAGGACAGCGGCGGCAGAACTGATTCGGTTACAAATCGTGACTGAAATAGCCCGGAGCATGCTCAAGATCAGATATCTGGAATTCAACAGTTTTGGGTCTGCTCGGCGCAGTAGCGCGCAGGGACATGCCTGCCTCCGGACTCGCTCCTTCGCGATCGCAAAATCATACGGCACCCTCGGCCTTCAGCGCGCGATAGGTGGTATCGACCGACTTTACCGTCGCGTCGACAATGATGTCGATCTCTTTTCGGGTAATGATCAGGGGGGGGGCATAACCGAGGATGTCGCCATGCGGCATGGCCCGTCCGATGACACCATTCTCAAACAGAGCAGCTGCAGTGCGCACCCCGACCTGAAGGTCGGGTTCGAATGGTATCCTTTGTTTTGGGTCCCGCATCATCTCTACGGCCGACAGGATACCCACTCCGCGAACTTCACCAACGATGGGATGTCCCGCCAGCTCGGCCTTCATCCGGTCTTGCCAATACGGTCCAACATCGCGGACATGCTCCAGAATATTTTTTTCTTTAAGCAGTCGAATATTGGCGAGCGCGGCTGCGGCACAAAGCGTGTGCCCCGAATATGTCCAGCCGTGGCCGAGTGCGCCGTGCTTCTCAGTTCCTTGTTCCAAAACCGACCAGACACGGTCGCCAATGATTGACCCGGAGATGGGGAGGTAGGCGGAACTCAAACCCTTTGCGATGGTCACGAAATCCGGACGCATGTTATACAGGTGGGAACCGAACTTCTCGCCGGTTCGCGCGAAGCCACAGACCACTTCATCCGCGATTAGAAGGATATCGTATTTGTCGAGCACCGCTTGAATGGACGTCCAGTACCCTTTGGGGGGCGGCACAATACCTCCTGTCCCAAGTACCGGCTCTCCGATAAAAGCTGCAACCGTTTCCGGTCCTTCGGCCAGGATCAAGGCTTCAAGCTCATCGGCACAGCGCCGGGAGAACGCTTCCTCGCTCTCCTCGACACGCGCCTGGCGGTAATAGTGCGGCGTGGTTGTATGGCGCACCAAATCCAGAGGCAGGTCGAAGAAATTGTGAAAGAAGGGAAGGCCAGTTAGGCTACCCGTGACCAATCCAGACCCGTGATAGCCGCGATTTCGCGAGATGATCTTTTTCTTTTCGGGCCGGCCAAGAATGTTATTATAGTACCAGACCAGCTTGATGTTGGTTTCGTTGGCATCGGAACCGGAGAGGCCGAAATAGACCCTTCGCATGTTCTGACCGAAATACTCGACCACGGCCTCTGCCAACAGGGCGACCGGCTCCGTACCTTGGCTGGCATAGACGTGCGCGAACGGCAATTCGTGTGCTTGCCTGGCAATGGCCTCGGCGATCTCCGTGCATCCATATCCCATGTTGACGCAGTAGAGTCCTCCGAAACCGTCGAGGCTCCTTCGGCCTTCGGTGTCCCAGATATAGACGCCTTCCGCACCGGCCATAATCCTATTTGGCGTTTCGCCTCGGCTGTGCTTGGCCAGATGCGTAGAAGGATGGAAGACGAAGCTTCTATCCTTCTCCCGGAGTTGCTCGGTTCCCAGATTGCTCAAGCGCATGTCCCTCTCCTCGCGATAAATTGGCGGAGGGCACTCGGCCAGCCACCTGTTTAGCAAATAGCATACCGGAAACGTCCCTTGAGTTTCTCGGGAATGCAGGTTATTCGCCGTGAAATTCGCGGGATCGGCCCGAATTGCCGTGAAAACTAAGGCGTCACCTTCGCCTTAGCCGAGGGTCGGGGGCGCGTCCTGCAAACACGAACAGCTTACGACGCGCATGCGCCCAGCATAGTGCCCGATTAGCGGGCGATATTGACGGATGAATAGCGCTCGGGACGCTGTTCCCGCCGGCCGCGCGAGGCACGATAGAGCGCCGGCGGCCATGTTCCGCCGAACTGCCGGTCATCCCTTACATTCTGACGGTCCGGATCGGTCTTGCCCTTCCCAAGGGTGGTAATGAGGTGATCAGGGGCAAAGCACATTCGCCTCGATCAGCAGGCAGCGGGTTCCGTGCCGCGGCACAGGCTCCAACCTGGTTGGCCAGCGCTGAGAGGCTGAGGTCGTGCCCTCGCGCATATTGATAGCTTTGGCGGTGCGGCGGCTGGTGCTCGGCAGACTTCTCGAAGGAGCATAGCCAGAAGGTTCGGCCCGGCAAAGACGCGCGGCGAGAGCTCCTTGCCATTGACATCTTGATTCGCAGCCGACCAGCGCCGCCAAGTTCTATCGTCAGCGTGTTGCCTTTCTTGCGATCGCAAATTCGTGGTTGCTGCGCAGGGCGAGCCGAGCTGCGGCTCGCAGGAGGGGGCGAGCCGACAGAATTGCGCGGCCTGAAAAGCTGCCTCCATCAATGCTGGCCGCTCGTGCAGTCTCGAAACGCTGGATCAAGCCTCAAACATCGAACAGCCGCTCCTTTTCCTCGCGAAACCAGCGCCCTCGCGCGACATGATCTTGTCTGACGATCCGACGCTTCGAGCGGGGCTCCTCTAATAGGTTGCACATGACCTGCAGCTTTCAGCCAAACTCAGCAAATCGGACGTCGTGCTCTTCTTATCATCGCTCGGCAAGCTCGGAACACGCTGGCGGACGTTGCTAAGGCTAGTCGCCGCCAGCGGATGGCGAGGATGTTTGGGCGGCTAAGTGCTTTTAGGTGGCGATTATAAGCCGAGATCGCGATAGGTGCTTTCGCCATAGCTCCTGGCGCCATCGCCACGCTGAGCGTTTGAAAGCCGATGAAATTCGCTCGGCCAATTGGCTAGCGCGTGCTTGATGGCCTTCATCTTGAACGGCACGTGCACAACACATTTGTCCCTGATGATAGGCGGACAGCTCACATCTTGTTGCCGCGAGCCGTTAAGGTTTGCTGCGATTATCGGCAGACCTAGATCAAGAGCCAATTCCATTTCCCAGCGCACGAAGCGAAAAAGGTTTTTCGTCTTCTCACCGATCAGGACAAGTACCTGGCTCGATCCATTCATTCTGTTGCGAAGATTGCGTTTAACATAATCTTCGTCCTGTGCTCGGCTCGTCATATTGTCCAGATCGTGAGCGTTCGCGAATTCAAAACTCACATTCTCGCTGGCGTTCCACCCTTTCATAAAGCGGTATGCCCAAGCGTCTTCATCGCCGTCAAATATTACATAGGTCGGATCGCTGTATGCCATTGTTGTCTCTTAGTTGTTTTGACGAGCAACCCACTGGGTGTGCTCCCGTGAGAAAGCCAGTTCGGCTTCGTTCACCGCGGCGGAGAATGCCTCATCCGAGTTGGCGTCCGTAATAAGGTCGGCAGTCAAGCCGATCTCGTGAGCTGTCAACGTGTAAGCCGATGCCAATTCGTTAAATTTCTTGATCTGGGTCCACCCAATAAGGGAGGCGGCGATGACAATTAGCGGCTCGGTCGGCCAGCCTGGCATCGCGGGGTCAGCGATGCGTACTACGATGAACGAGAATCCCAGAGCGTATGCAAAAATACCAAGGCCCATCCAGACTTTCGCGGACCTCTTGTTCGAGCGCGCCTTCTTCTCGTACCACTTCCGTTGGTCGCAGATTCGTCTCTGCAGATATAGGTCTTTTCTTTCTTTTAGCGGGGAGTCCCTTATCGACATCATCTGGTCGGTTGTTTGGGGGGATGCTGAATCGGTGCCGCTCAACGCGCTACCAAGGTGACGATTGCTATCAAGGATACCTTCCATGAGCTTTCGAAAATCAGCTCTGGCGTCAGCGGCGCGCGCGTCATCGAACGGCTGTGCTCGCATCGCGAAGCGCCAAGTCAATGTCTTCACCGACTCTGCCAGAGCTCGAGCCTGATACCAGACCTGCTCGGGCTTTGTGACCGACCGGAAAATGAGGACTCCCATTGAGCAAAGAAATACCGCAGCATAGACACCGAAATAGGCTTTTGATGGCGACAAGTCCAAAGAGAGCACCGACGCTAAAAAAAGAAGAACGTACTCTGCCCGGATCAGGCGCAGAAACGTCGCCTGCTGCTCGTTGGATGCCACGTCGGCGCTATTATAGAGTCCAGGATATTTCATTTTTGAAGCACACCAGTCTATTTTGTGGCGGTAAATTCTTTAAGCCAGGATTTGGCAAACGTGAGGTTAGCAGTCGAGCTTACAGAGCCTATTCTTGAGCGAGGCGCGGTCCCTCTGTTCATAAACAGGAATGCAGGTCCTGTCCCATCAATGTAAGGGTATAGGCCCAAAAATTCTTGCCCGGAGAATGTTTCCGAAGAATTTTTTGCCACGGGCAGAACCGCTACCGCGGTCCGAAACCCATCGAAAAAGCCAAGCTCCCAAGGCATCCATCTGGATCCTGGAGAATTGTTTGAATGCACATAGATTAGCGTCTTTGACTGCCTCATACGGGTCCGCAGCAACTCGGCGGTGGCCGAGGAGACTTTTGTGCGGTCCAGTTGTGAATCTTCGACCCAATCTACGTAAGCAGTGAACCCAAGCTCCTCGAAAATTCGCTTCACACCGAGAACGATCTCTGCGTCCTTGAAAGAATGTGACAGAAAAACGTCGAATGACGATCTGGCTGTAGCTGCGGCCGTCTCTTCCTTTAGAACGATCGATGCGGCTCTATGTCCTCGACTGGCATTCGCAACTCTTTTCAGCTCTGCCTCGGTCAGTAGCACTATTCAAATCCCCCCATGATCTGTTCGCAATCTATGAACTTGACGCCCATTCGATTAAGCGACCCTTGTCTTGTGAAAACTGGCACCATGCTCTCCAGCCGGTAGCGCAACCTCCACCTTCTCAAAGACCACGTCGGGTGGCAGGAGTGACCGGCCTTGTCACCCACCTACGCGATCCCGGCACAGCCATGCTCCTCGCTTAGAAGGCTGCGGAGACCAGCAATGTCAAACAGGACAGACGATCTCCTAATCTCGAACAGCAACGAACTTAGGACGTAAAAACGCGATCTCCGAATGTCCGCAGGCGTCGAGGGCCGGGTTGGTCGCCAAGGCCGAGCGGGCCAGCTTGCACTCCCGCTACCCGTCGGCTTGCCAAACCCTCGCTGTAGATTTCGCCCCCTACACGGATGCGCTGACCGCGACTAAGCTCAATCGCCACTGATCGCCAATCCAGGGCGAAAGTTCCCCCCTTGAAGTAGCGGTAGAGGCATTTTTCGGCACTTCGCATCTTAGATATGGACGCCTCCTCAACCAGGCACGATCCGGTTTGGCTTCTCGCCGTAACCGTGCTGGGCAAGTGCGTCCGATGGCTGCTTCGATCCTCTCCTGGAATAGATCGGTTCCAGATTGCTCAAGCGCATCGTCCTTGCTCGCGATCAACTGGCGGATAGCGCTCGGCCACCTTTTTCCAGCAATTAGTATACCGCAAATGTCCCTTGAGTTTCGTCGGAATGGGTGCCTTTTGCCGACGAATCTACGGGATCCGTGCCAAACGCCGTTGAAACTTAGCTTTTGGGTTACCGTTGCCTCAGGGCGGACAAAGGTATCGGTGAATTGGACTTCACTGGTTTCGTGACGACAAGGCTATAGTATTGATCAATCCCCAAGCCTGCCTGCAGCAGTCCCTCCATGAAATCCTGATAGGCGGCCATAGAACGAGATGCGACCCGCATCAGATAATCCACGCGCCCCCCAATTGCCC
>NZ_RZRP01000900.1:0-2464 GCF_003997795.1 Mesorhizobium sp. M7A.F.Ca.US.005.03.2.1
CGGTCCGGATGGTCGACTAGGCAGCTTGGTTCCACGATCGCAATGCTTGATCGCTTCATTGCAGGCCATGGGCTCTCGCCCCCTCCTTTTGCCACACGAGGCGCCAGCTCACGTGTTGTTGTTGGCGTGCGCCCCGGCAACCGCTTTCACCAGCCGCTCCAGCGATCCCGCGCGCTCCAGCTCCGCAAAGAATGATGCGGCGTGACGCTACCCAGCCGGTGCTTCTCGGCCTTCCAATTAAACTGTCTCGACGAAAGAGCCGTCTCCGTTGCTCCGGTCTCGGTGTTGAGTTCTCTAAGGCTGCGCCACACCTTGGTCCCCACGCCGGCAAATGATCTCACTATGCAGCCCGTGCTCGCACGCTCTCAAACTAATTACCGCTGCTGCAACACGCCGCCTGGCGGCCTGCACCGAAAAGCCGACAGGGGTGCATCTGAATAGCCGTGAACCCAGGTCTCAAAGACCATCCGGCGCGACGAGCGGACGCACCGCACGTGTGACACCCGCCTTGTGGGGCAGGGTTGCCTTTCTCAATCCCGGCGTTGGTCGGCGTCCCAATGAGCAGCAAGCTATTATCGGCCGCCGAATCTTAGTGGCTTCGTCGAGAGCCTCAATCAACCAAGCGGCGAAAGCCCCGCTAGAGTCTCCGCCCGCCTGTCGCTATGAAGCAGTTGCAGCCAGCGCTGCTTCAGGCGCATGAACTCGCCCGATGCAATGATTTCCGTCGCCCTGGGTCTTTCGAAGGGCACTGTTTCTATTCCCTTCTTCTTCGGCGCGCGGCTTGATGCCGACATACGGTTTCTTGACCTGCCGCCTGAACTGGCTGCCGAAGCGGGTGCCCCGCCAGCGACCCCGACAATCCCCTGTTCCGCAACTGCTGAAGAGCCGACTGCGCTCGCATCCCGATATTGCGCAACGGCACTATGCCGACATTCTGGAGACCGCAGCCGCATGAGCCTCGAGATGTTCCGCCGACCGTCGACAAAGGCGTCCTCTCGCCTGCGTCCGCCATTTGTCAGTGCTCGATCTGATTGGGGAGACGCCGGTCGTCGAACTGAAGAGATTCGATACCGGCAGGTGTCGTCGCTTCGTCAAGATCGAAAGCCAGAATCCCGGCGGATCGATCAAGGATCGCATTGCGTTGTCGATGATCGTTAATGCCGAACAGCGTGGCACGCGCGGGGCGGTACAATCATCGAAGCGACCGCTGGCAACACAGGGCTCGGCCTGGCCATCTGGCGGCACGAAGCGCGTGATCGCGTGTCCAAAAGCTGACAGCGTCAGACAAATGTCAGGTTCATTACAACCAACATCTGGGCACTGACGAGGTTTTTCGAAGCAATGGGCGCTAACTGCGCGCTGAGCGCGTTGGCATGGCTTTTGAGACTGAGTGACTGTGACTGCACTCAATGGGGCAAGACGAGCGATGCGCTCCTCCCTGAACCCGTGTGCCGTCTCTGAGAGGAAACCAGCTCGTGCAGAAACCTTTGGAAATAGCTTTGGACCGCAACGTGGTATTGCAGATGGAGTCCCCGGCTCCTTCGATTAGAGTCGAGAACTGGCTGCATGGCGAGCCCCTCACGAGCTTTGAGCCCGGCAAGTGTACATAGTCGAATTTTGGGCAACTTGGTGCGGCCCATGTGTGGACGGGATGCCCCATCTGATCCAGCTGCAGGGCGTCGCCAGGCGCACCATCTGGACAGCAGGAACTGGACTATGGGCAAGGTAACAGGCTTTCTCGAAATCGACCGGCAGGTGCACAAGTACCAGCCGGCCTCCGACCGCATCCGGCATTTCCGCGAATTCACGCTGCCGATGTCCGACAAAGAGGTCGAGAAACAGGCCGCGCGCTGCATGGATTGCGGCATTCCGTTCTGCCATGGGCCGACGGGCTGCCCGATCCACAACCAGATCCCGGACTGGAACGACCTCGTCTACAATGGCGACTGGGACAATGCGATCCGCAACCTGCATTCGACCAACAATTTCCCGGAGTTCACCGGCCGCATCTGCCCCGCACCTTGCGAGGAAGCCTGCACGCTGAACCTCGAGGACATCCCCGTCGCCATCAAGACGGTCGAGCAGGCGATCGCCGACAAGGCTTACGAGACCGGCCATATCAGGCCCTATCCGCCGGAGAAGAAGACCGGCAAGCGCGTCGCCGTCATCGGCTCCGGCCCGGCCGGCATGTCGGCTGCCCAGCAGCTCGGCCGCGCCGGCCACGACGTCCATGTCTATGAGCGCGAGAGCCGGCCCGGCGGGTTGATGCGTTACGGCATTCCCGACTTCAAGATCGAGAAGCACTATATCGACCGGCGCATCGAGCAGATGCAGGGCGAGGGCGTCACCTTCCATTGCGGCGTCAATGTCGGCGTCGACAAGCCGGTTGCCGAGCTGCTCGCCGAACATGACGCCGTGCTTTATTGCGGCGGTTTCGAAACCGCGCGCGCGGCCGGCCTTCCCG
>NZ_RZRP01000901.1:0-2464 GCF_003997795.1 Mesorhizobium sp. M7A.F.Ca.US.005.03.2.1
CATGATTTCGCCGGAAATGTCGCCGCTGCCATAGAGGACATGCGAGCAAAAGGCATCAAGCCGGCGGCGCTGCTTCTCGACTCGGCCTTTTCCAGCGACGGCATTTTCTTTCCCGATGCGAAGGTGATGCGCGAGGCAGCCGATCACGTCAAAAAGGCCGGCGGCATCGTCATCGCCGATGAGGTCCAGTCCGGCTTCGGCCGGCTTGGCCAGGGCATGTGGGGCTTCGCAAACTATGGCATCGGGCCTGACATCGTCACGATGGGCAAGCCGATCGGCGATGGGCACCCGATGGGCGCCGTGCTCGTGCGGCCGCAGCTTGTCGCCTCCTTCGGTTCGAACACCGGCTACTTCAACACCTTCGGCGGCAATCCGGTCGCGGCCGCCGTCGGCCTCGCCGTTCTGGAGGTCATCGAAGGCGAGGGGCTGATCGAGAATGCGCTCAATGTCGGCGCCTATACGAGTGAACTGCTGCGCGCCCTGCAGGGCCGGCACGGCGCGGTCGCCGATGTCAGGCACAACGGCCTCTATTTCGGCGTCGAGCTGACGGCGGACGGCGACGAGGCTCTGGCCGCCACCAAGACATCGGCGGTCGTCGAAGCCATGCGCGAGGACGGCGTGCTGATCTCGTCCTGCGGTCCGCGCGGCAATGTGCTGAAGATCAGGCCGCCACTGCCCTTTGCCAGGGACAATGCCGAGCAACTGGCCGAGACGCTCGATCGCGCTCTGTCGAACTGGTGATCGGAGCGGCCCGCGTATGCTGAAGCTTGAACATCAGACCCTGAATGACCGCGCCTATGGCGCGCTCAAGCAGGAGTTGATTTCCGGCGGCTTCAGCCCGGGCCAGGCGCTGGTCATCCGCAAGCTCGCCGAGACGTTCGGCATCTCGACGACACCGATCCGCGAGGCGCTGCAGAGGCTTGTCGCCGAGCGGCTGCTCGAGATGCAGAACAACCGCTCGGTCATCGTGCCGTTGCTGTCCGCGCCTGCCTTCGAGGAGCTGACGCGCATCCGCATCGCCGTCGAGGGACTGGCGGGCGAGATGGCGGCGACCAGGATGAGCGAAAGCGGGCTGGCTGACATCCAGGCGACGCTCGCCGGCATGCAGCGTGCCATTGAGGCCGGCGACGCCAGGGCCTATCTCTCATTGAACGAGGCGTTCCACTTCGCCATCTACCAGCATGCCGGCGCGCCGATCCTTTTGAACATGATCCGCGACCTCTGGGGGCGGGTCGGGCCTTATCTCAAGCTGCTGATGCAGGCCGATCGCTACATCCCGCAGTCCAACGACGCGCATCGCAAGATCGTCGCCGCACTGGAGCAGCGCAGCGGTCCCACTGTGCGGATTTTCATAGAAGAGGACATCGCCGTGGCGGCCGCTGTGCTGTCTGCAAACCTTGACGCTGCCAGGGAGCCGTCGGCCTAGCTCGTCCCGTCCAGCCGGTCGCGCAGCATGCTCCAGCCGAGCAGCATGTTGGGCGCGTGCCGCAGCACGGCGTGGAACGGTATTGGCGCCGGCGGCGCGAAGGGCAGCGGCAGGTCGCGGGCGTCGGTGCCGGCGGCCCAGTCGGCCAGAACCTTGCCCATCGCCGTCGTCATGGCGATGCCGCGCCCGTTGCAGGCGCGACCGGCGATCAGTCCCGGACCGAGGTCGATCAGGTGCGGCAGGAAATCCGGTTCGACCGCTGCCATTCCCGACCAGCTGTAGGCAAGCGGCGGCAGGTCGGGCAGACCGAGATGCCGGCCGAGCCTTCGCCAGATCGTCTGCGGTACGCGCGTATCCGCACCGGCGCCAAGGATATGCATGCCGCCGCTGATCAGCCGGTTTTCGGCGTCGAAGCGGAAGGTGAACAGATTGCGTCTGGTGTCACCGACACCTTGCCCGCCGGGAAGCAATCGGTTGCGCACTTCACGAGGCAGCGGCGCTGTCGCGATCTGGAAGACTTTCAGCGGGAAGTAGGTTCGCTGCAACGACGGATTGAGGGACCAGCCATAGGCGTTGGTGGCGATCAGCACCTTGCCCGCGCGTACCGAGCCAGAGGGCATTTTCAGCATCCAGCCATCGGCTATGCGATCAACCGAGGTGACGCGCGTCTGCTCGAAGATCTTTGCGCCGGCCTTCTCCGCCGCATCGGCCAATCCGCCCGCATAGGCGACCGGATTGAGCACGCCGCCGGAACGGTCCATCCAGCCGCCGACATAGCCTGGCACGCCTGTCATTGCTTCGATTTCCTGCCGATCCAATGTGACCGCAGGCCGGCCACGCTGTGCCCATTGCCCGGCGCGTGACTTGACCTTCTCGAAGGCCGCAGGCGAATGCGCCGGCTGGACCCATCCGTTCTGCACGGCGTCGCCGTCGATGCCGTGCTGCCGGATCAGGCGGAAAACCAGGTCGGCGCTGCCGGCGGCGAAATCGATCAGCCTTTCGCCGCGCGACGGCCCGAGATGGGCCAGTATGTCGACC
>NZ_RZRP01000902.1:0-2453 GCF_003997795.1 Mesorhizobium sp. M7A.F.Ca.US.005.03.2.1
GCCCGCAAGGGCGCGCATGATCCGGCGCTGATCCGGCCGATTACGGATGCCGACCAGGCGATGCTGATCGCGGCTCGGCAAAAGCTGCCGGTGCTGCTGACCACCATCGCGCCCGAATCCGTCGAGCCGGCTCGCGTCGCGGCGCTGACTAAGGCCGGCGTCATCGTCAGCCTTGGCCATTCCGACACCGGCTACGCCACCGCCAGCGCCTTTGCCGCGGCGGGCGCCTCGATGGTTACCCACCTGTTCAATGCGATGAGCCAGATCGGCAATCGCGAGCCTGGCCTGGCTGGCGCCGCCATCGACATCGGCACCTTGTCGGCCGGTCTCATCGCCGACGGCATCCATGTCGATCCGGCCACCATCAAGATCGCACTGCGCGCCAAGCAGGGGCCGGCCAGGATCGTTCTGGTCACCGACGCCATGGCGACAATCGGCACCGACATGACGTCGTTCACGCTCAACGGCCGTACCATCTATCGCAGGCATGGCAGCCTGCGGCTCGGCGACGGAACGCTGGCGGGCGCCGATCTCGACATGATCTCGGCCATTCGTTTCACCCACCGCGTCATCGGGGTCGAGCTTTCCGAGGCCTTGCGCATGGCTTCGCTCTATCCGGCGCAAGCAATCGGCCAGTCGCACCGGCTTGGCCGATTCGCCAACGGCACGGCTGCGGATATTGTCGCGCTGTCGGACGATCTCGACCCGAAGGGCGTCTGGATCGGCGGCGAAAAGGTTTTTGGAGCCGGCTACGGCACTGCGCATTGATATCGGCTGTCGTCGTGAAACCTTTTGATTTTGAGGTCGTTGTCGGAGCGTATGTCCGAGGCGAAACCCAAATTGAAACAGGCCGACGGCATCAAACCGCGCGGTGCCTTGAAGCCGCGACAGCAAGCGCCGCGTGACCAGAGGCCGCGCCACGAGGATCTGCGCGAAAAAAAACCGCCGACTGCCGAAGCTGCCCCCGAGGTCGACGGCCAGCCGGGACCGCCACCGGAGGCTGTCGAGCCGGATCCGCAACTGACGCCCGAAGAAGCCGAGCAGGCGCGCCGGAAATACCTGCTGCGGCGTTTCTGGATCAGCGGGCGCGGCTACTGGGCCAGGCGGGGCGATGGGCTTGCCTGGCCGCTCACGATCGGGCTGTTGATCCTGATCTGCGTCAATGTCGGCTTTCAATACGGGATCAACGTCTGGAACCGCTCCTTCTTCGACGCCATCGAGCAACGCAACGCCCACACCGTCTATGTGCTTAGCGCCATATTCCTGCCGCTCGTCGCTGGAAGCGCGGGCCTTGTGGTCGCGCAGGTCTATCTGCGCATGACGATCCAGCGCCGCTGGCGTTCCTGGCTGACCACCGCCGTCATCGCACGCTGGCTTGCCAATGGCCGCTACTACCAGTTGAATCTCGTCGCCGGCGACCACTCGAACCCCGAAGCCCGCCTCACGGAGGATCTGCGGATCGCCACCGAGTCACCCGTCGATTTCATCTCGGGCGTCCTCAATGCGTTCCTGTCGGCCTCGACCTTCATCGTGGTGCTGTGGACGATCGGCGGCGCGCTCACTTTGCCGATCGGTGGCGAAAACCTGACCATTCCCGGCTTCCTCGTCATCACCGCGGTCATCTATGCCGCCATCACCTCCACGTCGATGGTGGTCATCGGCCGGCATTTCGTCCGCCTCTCCGAGCAGAAGAACCAGGCGGAAGCCGAATTCCGCTACACGCTGACGCGGGTGCGCGAAAACGGCGAGAGCATCGCATTGCTTGGCGGCGAGGAGGAGGAGCGCAGCGGCATCGACAGGAATTTCGGTCATGTGCTCAGGCAATGGGCGCTGCTGACGGGCCAGCACATGCGCACGGCGCTGGTGTCGCAGGGGTCGAGCCTGTTTGCGCCGGTCGTGCCGGTCCTGCTCTGCGCGCCGAAATTCCTCGAAGGCTCGATGTCGCTCGGACAGGTGATGCAGGCTGCCTCCGCCTTCGCCATCGTGCAGGGCGCGTTCGGATGGCTGGTCGACAACTACCCGCGTCTTGCCGACTGGAACGCCTCGGCGCGGCGCATCGCCTCGCTGATGATGTCGCTCGACGGGCTCGAGCGTGCGGAGCAGAGCGACGCGCTCGGACGCATCCAGCACGGCGAAACCGAAGACGGTGCGATGCTCAGCCTCGACGATCTCTCCGTCACGCTCGACGACGGCACCTCCGTGGTCAAGGAAACCGAGGTTGCGATCGAACCGGGCGAGCGTGTGCTGGTGGCTGGCGAATCCGGTTCCGGCAAGTCGACGCTGGTGCGGGCCGTTGCCGGCCTGTGGCCGTGGGGCGGCGGCAGCGTCAATTTTCATGCCGACAGGCGACTGTTCATGCTGCCGCAACGCCCCTACATTCCCTCGGGCACGCTTCGCCGCGCGGTCGCCTATCCCGCGGCCGCGGACAAGTGGACGATCAAACAGATCAAGGC
>NZ_RZRP01000903.1:0-2446 GCF_003997795.1 Mesorhizobium sp. M7A.F.Ca.US.005.03.2.1
GCATTGCCGCCATCCAGGCGCCGATCATCATGATGAGCCAGCGGCGGCAGGAGTCCAAGGACCGCCTGCGCTCCTTCAACGACTACCGCGTCAACCTCAAGGCCGAGCTCGAAGTGCGCCATCTGCACGAAAAGCTCGACTACCTCATCTCGCGCCAATGGACGCGCCTGGCCGAAATGCAGCAGATGCAGCTGGACGCGATGCACGAACTGGCGGGCGCCAAGAAGCCGAAGCGGGCGGTGCGTGGAAGGCGGACGGTGAAGGCGGGGGCGGTAACCTCATAGGCCGCAGCCTGGAGCACCGGGCCAAGTCGCTACGCCAATCTCCAATTGCCCGTTGAAGCCCGCGCCCGCTTCCGCTAAGAAGCCGTGACTTGCCGGTTCACCGGCTGGTTCGTTTTCCGGATTCCGGAAAGCACCCGTAGCTCAGCTGGATAGAGCGCTGCCCTCCGAAGGCAGAGGTCACAGGTTCGAATCCTGTCGGGTGCGCCAAAAACCAAGGGTCCGTTTCGGGGCACTGCGTTTGTCGTTGGCAGCTTTGCGGTCGAGCAGGCTCACGCGGCCCTTCAGCCCTTCAAAGGCATAATTCTTCTCAACCGCCAGCCAGGGCAACCGCCAGCGTTCGGCGGCGAGGGTGTCGCGAGCCCGCGAATGGGCCACCTGCGTCGTGAAGAAGGTGCACCCCTCATTGCTCGGCTGCCGGCCGGCCGTCGAACCACATGTAATAGGAGGCGATGAGCATTTGGCGCCCCTCGAACGCGTCCAGCAATGTTACCGACCCGACACCGACCGGAGTGGGTGCACCCTATCTCCACTTATGAGGCACCGTGCCGTTCTCCCGCGGCTGGGGAGCGCCTAGAGCATCAGATAGATGATCCGGCCCAGAGCGCCAAAAAGCAGCGCGAAGGCTGCAATCGACTGGACGAAGAAGCCGGGATAGCGCTTCAAGGGCGCGGTGCGATACCCTACGAAATATGCAATCCGACCTATCATCCAGAGCAGCCCAAGGCCGGAAGCCCACGCGGCATTCCAGTAGATCGCGAACAGCCACATCGACGGCATAAAGATAGGAAACCATTCCACCGCGTTGGCATGTGCCCGGATGGTTCGTTCAAGGAGCGGGTCGCCGGTCATTGCGGGCGCCAGTATGCCAGTCTTCTTGTGGGTTCTCGCGACCGTCACCGCCATTCCGAATATCATCAAGCTACAAAACAGCGTCACGAGAGCTACCGGGTAAAGCCGTTCCATGTTTGCCTCCTCTCATGGTCGGGACAGTAGGCAAGCAAAGGTTATCGGCAAGGGCAAGGCGCAGGCAGATCTTTCCTGACAGCCAGCGCCAATAAGAGCCGGGTTTGTCAGTTACATAATTGCCCTTTTTGTTAATCATCCGAAAACGATGGGCAAGTTGGAATGCCATCAGCGTTCCTTCCGTGGGGGCGGTGATGGCCATCGACATACCGCCGTGACCGGCCTGCTGCCGAAAGGTGGCGGCATTTTGTTGCGCGATTGACACGCTGCCCGGCGGAAGGCAAAGAGTGACACATTATTGGCAAAGGGGAATGTCGATGAAGAAAATCTATCAGAAGCCCGTTTTCACGAAGCGTGAGCGACTGTCGTCAGTGACGGCTTCGCCCAGTTCATCCGGGATTATCGATTAACCAAGAGAGTTACAGTTTTGGAAAGCCCGCTGCCGAAAGGTGGCGGGCTTTTTGCTTTCTCCAGGAAACGACAGCCGATTCCGCAAGTCGGCACCGCCAACGTCAATTTCAAGTTCGGCAGACGCAACTGCCTGTGGGACCGCGTGCAGGGCACGGTTAGCGGACCAGTGCCGAAGGCCTGAAGAAAGACAAGGCGGAATGGTTCAAGCCCGGCCTTGTCGGACGGGTGCGAAGAAATGCGTCGCCATGCGAAGCTGCTGGACTGCCCGGAGGAGAAGTAATGCCCGTGGTAAAAAGGCCCCCTGAAGCGCGAGAACAGGCTCTGCACTCGCGATCTAGACCATCAGGCTTAATTGCTGGATTCCTGTTGTGCCGGTAGCGTAATCGGGCTGGGGTGTCCAGCACTGGCCGGCACGGCGTGTCCAACCCCAAATTCGCAACCGTGCCGGTCTGTTGCACAATGGGAATGAATGTCTCGGGCTTCGACTTTGACCCCCCTTCCGCGCAAGAATCGTCTGCATTGCCGCCATCAGCTCTTCGTCCCACCGGTCAGGTTTCCCTAACGGTCGAAGGTAAGCCAGCGCGGGCCCGCCGAGTCGCGTTACCCCGCCACCGCCCGCACACTCTCCCGCTCCACCAGCGGACACTCCAGCTTCGTGATCGGATACCGCCCCCGTCCAGGCGCAGCCGGCGCCTCCAGCTGTTCGATCGCCCATTGGCCCATCGCCATGTGCGGCAGGATCGAGGTGGTCAGCGGCGGGGACAGATGGCGGGGGGTTTTCTCGTCGT
>NZ_RZRP01000904.1:0-2445 GCF_003997795.1 Mesorhizobium sp. M7A.F.Ca.US.005.03.2.1
CTTCATTTCGACAGCCTAGCGTTGGCGATCCGCTCAAGGCAATACGCCACAATCGGCTCAAGCCTATGAGAACCAGCGGCAATTTACAGTTCTTGGCCCATGCATTAGTTCCATAATCTATCTTATGCGACTTTTGGATACGGCGAGCGGCATGGATGCGGCGGTCCCCGACTTCACTTTCCAGTTCCCTTGGAGGCTTCAGCCTGGAAACACGTGAGGCTTGGAAACATCCGCTCGACATTGTGAGCGCGCAGCCGTCGGCAGCGCGCTCGACTCTTTGTTCGAACGATCGGGTCAATCGGAGCGACTATTCCAGAATAACGGTGGCCTCCACCTCGAAAAGCATGGGATCGATTGCAAGCTTGGGAACGGGAACCAGAGTCTGCGCCGGCAGCGCCTCGCCGAACATGTCCTTGACGTTCCTGGTCAACACCTCGAGCTTGGACATGTCGTGGTCGACCACGAAGACCGTGAGCTTCGCCACCTGATCCGGCTTGGCGCCGATGCCCTCAAGCGCAGCATGCAAATTTGCGTAGGCCTGCTTCACCTGGACGGCGAAATCCGGTGACAAGGTTCCTGTGCTGTCTTGGCCGCCCTGCCCGGAGATGTAGGCGATCCGAGCTCCGAGCGGTGCGATTACGGCGGTGCTGTAGCCATTCGGCGACGGGTCGTAGAGCGCCTGTGGATTGACAATAGTCAGCTTGAACTCGTTCGCCGGCGACGCAGTGGGGACTGCAATGGTCATGATGATTAGCCCTCCGATAAGCAGATGCTTGATTGCGCGTGACATGGTTTTTCGCTTGGCTCCGCAGCCTGCGAGCAACCTACCCTGGCGCCTGCAGATTGAACTTTAACCTAATCGCTACGTGAATCGTGCGATGTACGAGTCATCGTATGGTACGTCGTACGAGTCAATCGTTCAAGATCGACATTTGTCGCGTTGCCGGTCAAAATCGATGTCCTGAAAAAGCGAGGACGACGGATGATAGCCAAACGCAGCGGCGCCCGGAGCAAAGGGGATCAACGGATAAGCGTGTCGCTCCAGCCCGTGCAGCAAGCGAGCAGCGAGCCGCCGCTGTCTCGAGAGCGTATCGTGGCGACCGCGGTGGAACTGCTGGACGCCCAGGGCATAGACGGATTGACAATGCGTCGGCTGGCCGATCGCCTCGGCTCGGGTGTGATGAGCCTATATTGGCACGTCGACAACAAGGAGGATGTCTTTGATCTAGCAGTCGATTCGGTGCTCGAACATCGCGGATCGCCTGAAACAGGTGAGTCTCCGGACTGGCGCGGAGACGTCGTTCATATGCTCGAAGACTGGCGCGCCAGAATGTTGCGCCATCCTTGGTCGGCATCGCTGTTGCCGCGCCGGGCGCTCGGCCGGAACATTCTCGGTCGCCTGGAAATGCTGAGCAAGACCTTGTCCAGAGCCGGTGTTGCGGACGCGGATCTGAACGCCGCGATATGGTCGCTCTGGAACTATGTGATGGGCGCCACCCTCACCCGGGCAAGCTTCGATCTCTCGGAAGAAGACAGGGCAGCCGCACAGCAGCGTCTTACACATCTCAGCGAACACTACCCGACAATCGAACGCTCTCGTCTGCTGTTGGACAACGATTGGGATGGCGCCTTCCGAAGAGGCCTCGACTTCCTGCTCGACGGCCTCTCGCCAAGATAGAATTCCGGCGCTCCGCCCGGAGCAGACCGGATGGCGCTGCTTTGCGCACGCGACGCAAGAGCTTCCCAGTCCACATCATCACGTTGGGCTCGCCGCCAAGGCGGCGCAGGCAGCGGGCAAGCCCCAGATGCTCGATCCCATCGCGGCGGTGGCTGGTGCGGCTGCATTGCAGCTGAATTGTTGCAGTTGGCGATGTCGTCGCCACGCATTGCCAACCGCTGGTCGGAATCCTCTCTGCAGTCGATCTTTTGCGCAAACCTTTTTGGCCGACATGCGTTGTTTTCTCTCCAAGCCAAGGAGACGATCATGCAGATGAAGTCGGAAATAGCCGGTGAAGCGGCCAAGCAGCGCCATATCCAACGTGGCATCGATGCCAAGGACAAATCGAAAGGCGATGGGAAGCTTCAAGGCGCCATGCAGGCTGGCGCCCGCGAATATCCCGAGCCCCCCTTCCCTGAGCAACATCAGCCCAAACCGGGACATGAATGGGCCATAGAGCCGGCGCCGCTGTACGATGCGCCTTACTATCTCGGATCGAAAAAACTCAACCAAAAGGTAGCGCTCATCACGGGCGGCGATTCGGGCATCGGCCGCTCGGTGGCGGTGTTGTTCGCCCGCGAGGGCGCCGACGTCGCGATCGTCTATCTGGCCGAGGACAAGGACGCTGAAGAGACCAAATCCGCGGTGGAAAAGGAGGGACGACGCTGCCTCCTGGTCAAGGCCGATGTCAGCGAACGCAGCCACTGCCACAAGGCGGTCATGGAGAC
>NZ_RZRP01000905.1:0-2443 GCF_003997795.1 Mesorhizobium sp. M7A.F.Ca.US.005.03.2.1
GAATAGACCAGGCCGGAGGCGGTGCCGCTCGGCGGCTCCTTCCTGCCGGATGTGTAGTCGAAGAAGTCGCGTCCCTCCTCCGCCGACTTGAACACGAAGGTCGAGGTCAGGAACACCGGCGGCTTGACGGCGCCCTCCGACAGCTGCGGATCGAAGCCATAGCTCAGCATCAGCGTCTCCGGGTGGAGCTTGTGGTTGCCGATATGGGTTTTCGACGGGCGTGGCGCGGTCATGGCTTTTCCTGCCTGTTCGAGTGAAATAGTGAACGGCAATTTATGCGATCTCGTTCCACCAGTCCTTGCTATTTTTGGGCTCACATGGCTGCATCCCCGCAACAAATTGCCTGGAGAGACCGAAAGTGCAGCAGAAGATAGCCGACGATTTCGACCTGAAAATCCTGCGTGAGCTGCGGGCCGACGCCCGCATCACCAACAACGAGCTTGCCGAGCGCATCGGCCTGTCGCCGTCGCCCTGCCTGAGGCGTGTGCGGCGGCTGGAGGAGACCGGGGTCATCAGAGGCTACACCACGCTGGTCGATCCCTCAGCCTTCGGCTGGAGCATGGTCGCCATCGCCACCATCCGGCTCAGCCGCCAGAACGAAGACGAGATCGTGATGTTCGAGGACGCGATCCGCGGCTGGGAAGAGGTGCTGGAATGCCACCTCGTCACCGGTTCGCGCGACTATGTGCTGAAAGTGGTGACGGGAAGCCTCGAACAATACGAGCGCTTCATCAAGGAAAAGATCGCGCGGCTGAAATGCGTCGCCTCGATCGAGACCAGCTTCGTCATGAACACCATAAAGGAACGGCGCCTCTGACATTTCTGCCGGATGCGCCGCTTTCTGGATAGATATGTTGCCGGCTAGGCTTACTTGACCGCTTTGTCGGTGATGGCGGTGGTGTAGGCGCCGGTCGGCTCCTTGGTGATGATCTTCTGGTCGAGCAGCGCCTTGGCGGTGCGCTCGTAGGTCGCCGGGTCAAGTTTGCCGTCGGCATTGTCGATCAGCTTGGCGACTTCGCTCATCATGCGCTTCTGGTGGTTCTCGTCCTGGCCGCCGCCGTCCATGACGATGCCTGCGGCTTCGTCATTGTTGTCGATGGCATATTTCCAGCCCTTCATCGAGGCGCGCACGAAACGCACCATCTTGTCTTCGAAGGCCGGATCCTTGAGCTTGTCTTCGGACGCATAGAGCCCGTCCTCGAGCAGGTCGTTGCCCATGGCCGAGTAGTTGAACACGGTCAGCTGTTCCGGCTTGTAGCCGGCGTCGATCAGTTGCCAGTATTCGTTGTAGGTCATGACCGAGATGCAGTCCGCCTGCTTCTGGATCAGCGGCTGCACGTCAAAACTCTGCTTGAGCACCGTGACGCCGTCCGGGCCGCCCTCGGTCTTCAGGCCGAGCTTGTTCATCCAGGCGTAGAACGGATACTCGTTGCCGAAGAACCAGACGCCGAGCGTGTGACCTTTGAAGTCGGCTTCGGTCTTGATCGGGCCGTCCTTCGGGCAGACCAGCTCCATGCCGGCCTTCTTGAACGGCTGGGCGATGTTGACCAGCGGCACGCCCTTTTCGCGGGCAGCCAGCGCACCGCCCATCCAGTCGACGATAACGTCGGCACCACCGCCGGCGATCACCTGCTCGGGCGCGATATCGGGACCGCCCGGCTTGATGTCGACGTCGAGACCCTCGGCCTCATAAAAACCCTTGGCCTTGGCGACATAGTAGCCGGCAAACTGGGCCTGCGTGACCCATTTCAGCTGCAACGTCACCTTGTCGGCGGCCATTGCCTGGAAAGCGGCAAGCGACATCGCGCCAGCCAGAACGGGAATAATCAGTCTTTTCATTTTGTTACCCTCTGAAGTTAGTGCCCTAAACCCACCGCCCCTATCCACCACGGACAGAGGGATGCCAAAACGTGACGGCTCTTTCCACAAGAGCGACCACGCCATAAAAGACCGAACCCGCAAGTGCTGCAACTGCGATTTCGGCCCAGACCATGTCGATGTTCATCCGCCCGACCTCGGTCGAGATGCGGAAGCCCATGCCGACGACAGGCGTGCCGAAGAACTCGGCAACGATGGCGCCGATCAGCGCCAGCGTCGAGTTGATCTTCAGCGCGTTGAAGATGAAGGGAGCTGCTGCCGGCAGCCGAAGCTTCAAGAGCGTCGGCCAGTAGCCCGACGCGTAGGTGCGCATCAGGTCGCGCTCCATATGGCCGGAGGCGGCCAGACCGGCGACCGTGTTCACCAGCATCGGGAAGAAGGTCATGATGATGACCACCGCCGCCTTGGACTGCCAGTCGAAGCCGAACCACATCACCATGATCGGCGCGACGCCGATGATCGGCAGCGCCGAGACCATGTTGCCGATCGGCAACAGGCCGCGTCGCAGGAACGGCACACGGTCTGCGAGCACCGCGGTGATGAAGCCGGCGCCGCTGCCCACGAC
>NZ_RZRP01000906.1:0-2442 GCF_003997795.1 Mesorhizobium sp. M7A.F.Ca.US.005.03.2.1
ACCTTGAGGTCCCTGCCTGGGTTCCTCGGAGCTCTCGCGCGCCCGCGAATCCAGGATTTTCGTTATGCAAAGTCCAGCACATCGGCCACCGGCATGCGCGGCTTCTGCGGCCAGTTGCCAGCTCGCTCCGGTCCGACGGTCAACAGCATGACCGGCACTTCGTCTTCGGCCAGGCCGAACTCGCGGTGCACGGCTTCAGCGTCGAAACCAATCATCGGCGTCGAACCCAGGCCCAGCGACCGGGCCATGTAGATGATCGCCGCGGCGCCAAAGGTCGCGGAGCGCACGGCTTCGTCGCGCTGGCGCTGCGGCTGATCGTCATACAGACCGCGAGCGGGGATTTCCCACTCCGGCACCAGGTGCGCCGGCATGATGCCGGCTTTCACCACGGGTGCCAGGCGGGCTGGAACGGTGCTGGCATCGGCCAGCTGGCCGATGATGATGAAGGTCACGGCCGCGTCGGTGATCGCGGGCTGATTCCGGGCGATCGGACGCAGCCGGGCCTTGGCTTCCGGCGAGCGTACGGCGATGAAACGCCAGTTCTGCAGGTGGAAGGAGGTTGGCGCGGACGTGCCGATACGCACCAGGCCGCGGATCTGGTCGTCGCTCAAGGTGGCAGCAGGGTCGTAGTACTTGGCGGCACTGCGGCTCAGGATCGTTTCGATGACGGCGTTCGTGGCGAAAGCGTTTTCGCTCTTCCCGGTCTCCCCGAAGATCTCGGCGGCTACGCGGGTTGCGGGTCCGGTGGTGGCGATGCAGTTCATTGGATGGCTCCCTTATCAAGTGATTGCGGAGCCCAATTTACGAGGACGAGTGATTATTTCGAGACTGATTCAGCTCAGTATGATGCGCGAAAGGATCAAACTGCGCCTTCGCGATCCCAGACCGTGTGCGTTACTCGCCCTTGTGCGCCAGTCGCCGCCACTCCCCCGGCGTCATCCCCATCCTTTCGGCGAAGACATGCCGGAATGCCGAAACGGATTGATACCCGACGGTCTCGGCCACGGCCTCGGCGCTGATGGCTGGCTTCTTCAACTCGTTGGCGGCCAGGCTCATGCGCAGATCAGTCAAAAAATCGAGGGCGGAGCGACCCAGCTTGTCCTGAAACTGGCGCATGAACGTAGCGCGCGACATCCCGCACAAATCGGCCAGATCGGGCAGTTTCCAAGGCCGTGCCGCATCGGCGAACATTGCCGCAATTGCTGGTGCCAGCCGCGGATGGCCAGCCAGGGCCAACAAGCCTTCGGGGGCTTTCCCGGATTGGCTCGCCGCGCGCAGTACCAGTGTGAAAAGCGCCGAGGAAAGCGGGTTGAGAATGGCGCGCCCTCCCGCCCTGTCACCGGAGGACTCCATCCGCATCAGCCCGACAAGACCGGCAAGTTGGTTGGATGCGGACCCCATGCCGTCTTCTCCATGGCTGTCCACAGCGCGTGTCACCAGGTTGGCGGGCAGGTAGTTGCGGATCAGTCGATCATGGGGCGGCGCGATAAAAAATCGCCCACACAGCAGATCCAGTTGCTCGCCCTCGCCATCATTCTCGCTCAGCATCCATCCGGCTGACCCCCGGCGTTGCTGGGTAGGAATTGGTGTTTGCCCGCTACCGTCGTGCAGTACATGCGCCGCGCCGTGAGGCAGCAGCACAATATCTCCGCTCAGCAGCTCCCGCGCCGCTCTCGTCTTCGGATCCTCGAGAATGGCCCGGCCCTTGACTATGACGTGGTAGGGAATTTCGTTCGCGGCAGCCTTGTTCCAGGCAACGCGCCACGGTGCACCATAGGCGCAGCGGACCTCGAGCTGGCCGGTCACGGTGATGATTTGCAGGAGATGGCTCAGCCAGTCCACTTCAGACATTGGACCTCGAAACGGAGATAGTGAAACGTCTTATCGTAATTATGGATTGTTTGCACAAATCGAAAGTACCAAGAGAGACGGCAACACGCCCGCCGATCATGAATGCGTCTCCAGGTGAAGAACTTGTCTACATGCCGAGCGCGGAGGCACCACGCACTAGATTGCTGCGGCCGTAACGGAGCAACTGGTAAAAGGATGGAGCAGTTTCCTGTCTCTGAACAGCTGCGAGGCCGATCAGCCGCCGCAGCCTACCGCCATCCCCGCACCATATGAGATTGGACGCTGCGCCCTGGGGTCTCCCAATGAGTGTCCGGTGGTCTCACCATCCATCGGTTGCAGCCATTCGTCAGAGCTGATGATGGCTCACGGTCGCTTTCAACAGAGGACGGTATTTGTTATCCAGGCCGATATTTGGAGCCGAGCGATATTGTGATGCTTGCCTTGTGATCCAGGTTGCCCCGCCGCCTTTGATAGACACCTGTTGTTAGGCCTTAGCTTTCCGATTCGCTGGTGTTTTCCTCAACGGCGTTTTTGCAGTTGGCTTGCGGCCGAGTCCGCTGGATTTCGCGAGGGCTGACCGCTGGGCCGCGT
>NZ_RZRP01000907.1:0-2434 GCF_003997795.1 Mesorhizobium sp. M7A.F.Ca.US.005.03.2.1
GGTCTGGGCGTTCCAGCCCCAACCGAATTCGCTTTTCTCGCGCAGCTTGCCGACAATGATCGAGCCTTCGGCGCCGGCATTCTCGGCGATCTGCCGGACCGGCGTTTCGATGGCACGGCGCACGATATCGACACCTGTCCTCTGGTCCGCATTGTCGGTCTGCACGGTATCGAGCGCCTTGGCCGCCCGCAGCAAGGCGACGCCGCCGCCGGGCAGCACGCCCTCCTCGACGGCCGCGCGGGTTGCATGCAGTGCGTCGTCGACACGGTCCTTGCGCTCCTTGACCTCGACCTCGGTCGAGCCACCGACCCGGATCACCGCAACGCCGCCTGCAAGCTTGGCCAGCCGCTCCTGCAGCTTCTCGCGGTCATAGTCGGAGGTGGTCTCCTCGATCTGCGCCTTGATCTGTGCGACACGGCCCTGGATCTCTTCCTTGCGGCCGACACCATCGACGATGGTGGTGTTTTCCTTCTCGATCACCACCTTCTTGGCGCGGCCCAGCATCTGCAGCGTTACGTTTTCCAGTTTGATGCCGAGATCTTCCGAGATCGCGGTGCCGCCGGTGAGAATGGCGATGTCCTCCAGCATGGCCTTGCGGCGGTCGCCGAAGCCCGGCGCCTTGACGGCCGCGACCTTGAGGCCGCCGCGCAGCTTGTTGACGACCAGCGTGGCAAGCGCCTCGCCCTCCACATCCTCGGCGATGATCAGGAGCGGCTTGCCAGACTGCACCACGGCTTCGAGCACGGGCAGCATCGCTTGCAGATTGGAGAGTTTCTTCTCGTGGATCAGCACATAGGGCTCGTCGAGCTCCACGCGCATCTTGTCCTGGTTGGTGATGAAATAGGGCGAGAGGTAGCCGCGATCGAACTGCATGCCTTCCACGACTTCGAGCTCGGTCTCGGCGGTCTTGGCCTCCTCCACCGTGATGACGCCTTCATTGCCGACCTTCTCCATCGCCTCAGCGAGGAAGCGGCCGATTTCGGCATCGCCATTGGCGGAGATGGTCCCGACCTGCGCGATCTCGTCGTTTCGGGTGACCTTGCGGGCATTGGTCTTCAGTTCGGCGACCACCGCTTCGACCGCCTTGTCGATGCCGCGCTTCAGATCCATCGGGTTCATACCCGAGGCAACCGCCTTGGCCCCTTCCCTGACGATCGCCTGTGCAAGCACCGTTGCGGTCGTCGTGCCGTCGCCGGCAAGGTCGTTGGTCTTGGAGGCCACCTCACGCACCATCTGGGCGCCCATGTTCTCGAACTTGTCCTCCAGTTCGATCTCCTTGGCGACGGTGACGCCGTCCTTGGTGATGCGCGGCGCGCCGAACGACTTGTCGATGACCACATTGCGCCCCTTGGGACCGAGCGTCACCTTCACCGCATTGGCAAGGATGTCGACGCCGCGCAGCATCTTCTCGCGCGCTTCGGTATGGAATTTCACTTCTTTGGCAGCCATTGGATCACTCCTTTATCTAGGCAGCATTCGTTGACTGGTTGGATACAAGAAGCCGTCAGGCGGCCTTCTTCACTTCGGCGATCTCATCGATGATCCCCATCACGTCGCTCTCCTTCATGATGAGCAGGTCCTCGCCGTCGAGTTTGATCTCGGTGCCGGACCATTTGCCGAACAGGATGCGGTCGCCGACCTTGACATCGAGTTCGACAAGCTTGCCGCTGTCGTCGCGGGCGCCGGGACCGACGGCGAGCACTTCGCCTTCCTGCGGTTTTTCCTTTGCGGTATCGGGGATGATGATGCCGCCGGAGGTCTTCTCCTCGGCTTCAAGGCGGCGGACCAGAATACGGTCATGCAATGGACGGAACGCCATGTCGTTCTCCTCGTGGACAAACAGGTTTTGAGGTTCCTCCGCACCGAACCGGCAATATCGGACCGGTGCGGAACGCCGCGACCCTTCGTCAGGCATCGCGGCGCATATCGAGCTAGTTTTGCCGTTTTTCGGTTTCAAGAGACCAGCGCAAAAATTTTTATACTCGACAAGAAAGAGCGCCAAGGCACTGTTATGGCGTGGCTATTTTCGGAACCCGCGAGCTTCTCGCGGCGTTGTTTGAAGAGGGTCGACAGAACCGATCGGCCCGGCCCGGCATTGGGCGGGTTCGACACAAATGCCCGCCGGCTGGATGCCTCAGCGGAGAAGGAGAAAGACATGGCCGATACGGTCAGCAACGAATTCCGCCTGCAAATGGAAGGTTATGGCCTGACGACGGCCGAAATCCACTATTACCTGCCCGATCATCCAAGCCTGCTTCAGCTCTATGTCTGGCAGGACTATGATCTCGCTCCGGCCTTTCCCGAACTCAAGGGTTTTCTCCAATATTGGGAGCGCGAACTCGATGGTCCGCTCCATTCGGTTCGCGTTGCTCATCACCGGCTCATCCAGCCTTCGGAATGGCGGGCCGTCGAGGGCATAATCACGGTCCACTAG
>NZ_RZRP01000908.1:0-2428 GCF_003997795.1 Mesorhizobium sp. M7A.F.Ca.US.005.03.2.1
GGCGAACGCCGCCAAATCACATGGCTCCGATCCAGATTGCCATGGAGACGAGAAAGGTGCTCATGCAAACCAGTGAGATGACATCCTGAACCAGATCGGTCATAACTCTCTCCTGTTGTTGATATGTTCGTATTTTGTTCTAATTTTGTTCAAATGTCAAGGCGCACAATCCGGCCGTGTCCGAATTTCCGGGCGATCAGATCGGCAGGGTTAAGAAAAGGTTGACGGGCGAACGACGGTTGCCCAGCGCCGACCAGGGCACGACGAGACTGGGGTCAGGCAGAGCCGAGAATGGTGGATTTCGAGAACCGGAGCGGAGCGTACTTTTGGGTACGCGAGCACCATTCTACCGCGACGGGGTAGAACGGGAAGCGCAGGAAGCCGCCTTTCGCAGGCCGGCCTCACCCCAGTATCGCCGTGCCCTAGAGCGGCACCACTTTGCCGTCGGCTAGCGTGACGCGCCGGTCCATGCGCGATGCCAGTTCGTGATTGTGGGTGGCGATCAGCGCCGCGAGGCCCGATTGCTTGACCAGCGCCGCCAGCGCCTCGAACACATAGGACGCGGTGACCGGGTCGAGATTGCCGGTCGGCTCGTCCGCCAGCAGTACCAGCGGCGCATTGGCGACCGCACGCGCAATGGCGACGCGCTGCTGTTCGCCGCCGGAGAGCTCGGACGGCCGGTGCGCCGCGCGTTTGCCGATCTGCATGTAGTCGAGCAGCTGCGCCGCGCGCTCGGCCGCGTCCTTGCGGCTGAGCCCCTTGATGAGCTGCGGCATCATGATGTTTTCCAGCGCCGAGAATTCCGGCAGCAGATGATGGAACTGGTAGACGAAGCCGACATCGTTGCGGCGGATCGCCGTGCGCTCGTCGTCGGACAGCCGCCCGCAGGCGCGGCCGGCCAGGATGACGTCGCCGGCGTCGGGACGCTCCAGCAGGCCGGCGGTGTGCAGCAGCGTCGATTTGCCGGTGCCAGACGGCGCCACCAGCGCCACCATCTCGCCGCGCTTCAGCGAGAAGTCCGCACCATTGAGAATGGTGAGCTTTCGCGGTCCCTGGACGTAGTGCCGCTCGACGCTCTTCAGCTCGATAATGACCTCGGCCACTATTCGTACCTCAAGGCTTCGACCGGATCGAGACGCGCGGCGCGCCATGCCGGAAACACCGTTGCCAGGAAGGACAGGCCGAGCGCCATCAGGACGACATAGGTCGTCTCGCGCGGATCCATCTTCGCCGGCAACTGGCTGAGGAAATAGAGTTCAGGATTGAACAGCACCTTGCCGGTCATCCACGAGAAGAACTGGCGGATCGATTCGATGTTGGTGCAGATCAGTACGCCGAGCAGCACGCCGGCAAGCGTGCCGGTCACGCCGATCGCCGCACCCGTCATCAGGAAGATGCGCAGGATGGCGCCGCGCGACGCCCCCATGGTGCGCAGGATGGCGATGTCGTGGCCCTTGTCCTTCACCAGCATGATCAGGCCGGAGATGATGTTCAGCGCAGCCACCAGCACGATCAGCGTCAGGATCATGAACATGACGTTGCGTTCGACCTGCAGCGCGGAGAAGAAGGTCTCGTTGCGCTGGCGCCAATCGACCATGTCGATCGGCCGCTGCGCCGCCGCCTCCACTTTCGGTTTCAGCGCATCGACATCGTCTGGATTGTCGACATAGATCTCGATCGTTTGCGCCCGCCCGTCCATGTTGAAATAAAGCTGCGCTTCGGAAAACGGCATGTAGACGATGGACGTGTCATATTCGGACATGCCGACTTCGAAGATCGCCGCGATCTTGTAGCCCTTCATGCGCGGCGTGGTGCCGATCGGCGTCACGTCGCCGTCGGGCGAAATCAAGGTGATGGTATCGCCAAGCGTCAGGCCGAGATTCTCAGCCATGCGCTTGCCGATGGCAACGCCCTCGCCAGAATCGAAATCGGCGATCGAACCCTGCTTGATGTTGCTGGCAACGATGGCGATCTTGCTCAGATCCTCGCCGCGTATGCCGCGAACCAGCGCTCCGGTTCCGCCGCCGACATTGCCTTGCGCAAGCACCTGGCCATCGATCAGCGGGATGGCGTATTTAACGCCTGCTACACCGTTGATGCGGCTGGCGACCTGCGCATAGTCCTCCAGCGGCGAATCGAGCGGCTGCACGATCAGGTGGCCGTTGACGCCGAGGATGCGCGTCAAAAGCTCCGCCCTGAAACCGTTCATCACCGCCATGACCACGATCAGCGTGGCGACGCCCAGCATGATGCCGAGGAACGAGATCGAGGCGATCACCGAGATCACCGTCTCCTTGCGCCGCGAACGCAGATAGCGCCAGGCGACCATGCGCTCGAAGATGGAAAAGGGTCCGGCGCCGACCGATCTTGCCGCCACCGCCTCGCTCATGCGGCGACACCGAAGCGCTTCTTCGCGTCCGCGATAGGC
>NZ_RZRP01000909.1:0-2423 GCF_003997795.1 Mesorhizobium sp. M7A.F.Ca.US.005.03.2.1
GCCATGTCCAGAAGCCGGTGTCCCAGATCAGCAGCGACACAGCGCCGATGATCAGCGCGGCGATGCCGATCCACAGCATGAAGATACCCGGCGCGATGATTTCCATCACCAGCAGGACGAAACCGAGAACCATCCAGTTCCACGGGCCGAGTTCGGAAACGATGCGGTCGATCATTGGTTTCGACCTCAGTTGTCGGTTGGGCGAACGACCGGCGGGCGCGCGGCCTGCCTCTGCGAGCCGGTCGTGCCTTCGCTGCGGAAGACTTCCTTGGCGATCTCGCCAATGCCGCCGAGCGAACCGATCAGCGACGATGCCTCGAAGGGCATCAGCACGATCTTGCTGTTGGTCGCGGTGCCGATCTTGCCCAACGCTTCGGTGTATTTCTGGGCTACGAAGTAGTTCAGCGCCTGCACATCGCCTTTGGAGATCGCTTCCGACACCACCTGGGTGGCGCGGGCCTCCGCCTCGGCCGAACGTTCGCGCGCCTCGGCATCGCGGAAGGCGGCTTCCTTGCGGCCTTCGGCCTCGAGGATCTGCGACTGCTTGAGGCCTTCGGCGGCAAGGATCTGGGCGCGCTTGTTGCGTTCCGCGGTCATCTGCCGGCCCATCGATTCGATGAGGTTGGCCGGCGGGTTGATGTCCTTGATTTCGACGCGGGTGATCTTGATGCCCCACGGGTGGGCCGCTTCATCGACGACGCGCAGCAGGCGCTCGTTGATGGCGTCGCGGTTCGACAGGAGTTCATCGAGATCCATCGAACCCATGACGGTACGGATGTTGGTCATCGTCAAATTGAGGATGGCATTCTGCAGGCCGGAAACCTGGTAAGCGGCCTGCGCGGCGTTGAGGATCTGGAAAAAGGCGATGCCGTCGACACCGACAATGGCGTTGTCGCGAGTGATGATTTCCTGGCTTGGAACGTCGAGCACCTGCTCCATCATGTTCATCTTGGCGCCGATGCGGTCGATGAACGGGTAAATGAAATTGAGACCCGGGCTCAGTGTCTTAGTGTAACGGCCAAAGCGCTCCACCGTATAGTTGTAGCCTTGCGGGATTGTCCTGATGCCTTTGATCAGCAGCACCAATACCAGAAGGGCAAGTGCACCAACCGCAATATCGAAACCACTGAAATCCATTTGGCTCTCCCTCAGACGAAGGCCGCACAAGCCATTCTCGCGCGGCCGACTTCACCAAAGACTTAAGTGTGTTTCAGATGCGTTACAATCAGGTGATGACGGATTGTTTGCGGGTGCGATCAGCGGTTGAAGGCAAACAATCTTGCATCCGTGTCCTCCAGCCCGTTGATCGAAGCCGGGACAATCTCGGAAGCGATCTGCGAGAAGGTGATGCCGTTGCCGCCGTAGCCCATCACCGCATGGATGCGCGGGTGGCGGGGAATGGCACCGATATAGGGCAGGCCGGTGGTTGTGGTGCCGAACGAACCGGTCCAGGCAAAATCGGGCCTGGTGTCGAGATGCGGAAATACCAGGCCGAGCTTCTCGGCGATGCGTGTGCTCTTGTCGGCGATCAGCTCGTCGCGCCGCGCTTCGTCGACAAAATCCTCGTCCTCGCCGCCGCAAATGACCCGGCCGTCGATCGTCGTGCGCATATACAGATACGGCTCCGACGCTTCCCAGATGAACGCTGCGTCCGGCCAGAGCTTTCGCGGTTGCGGGCATGTTGCGATCGCCCATGTCGAGATGATCCGGTGGGCCGCGGCCGGCACGATCTCCACAAGTTCGTAGCCGGTAGCCAGAACAACATGTCGCGCGGTTATGGTCGGGCCATCCCTGGTCGCGACGACAACAGCTTCGGCGCTATCCTCGATCACTGTCGCTTCGACGGGGGCGTAGAAGCGAGCCTTGCGCTGAAGGGATTTCAGCAGCAGCCCAGCCGTCAGCTTACGCGGGTCGAGCGCGATGTTGCCGTGGCTGAGAATGGCGCCTTCGCGGTCGATGCCGAATGTCTCCGCCAGCGGCGCCGGCGTCAGATAGGTCGCGGCGATGCCGGCTAGCCGCCGTGCCTTGGCCTCGTCGCGCAGTTCCGACGGACCAAGTATCGTGCCAGACAGATAGAGCGACGGCGCCCGGCTCAGGCCACAGTTGATGCCGAGTTCGGCGATGCGTCCGGCGAGATTGGAGACGGCGAGCCGCGAGCGCCGCCAGGCCTGCTGCGCCGAGGCTCTGCCGACCATCTTCGAGAGCGTGGAGAGAGGCTGGTCTATTTCGAATGCCACCAGTGCGGTGGTTGCGGCCGTCGAGCCCTTCAGCGGACCGCGCCGGTCGATACAGATCACCCGATGGCCATCGGCCGTCAGCGCCTCGGCCATCATGGCGCCGCTGATGCTCATGCCGACGACCAGCACATCTGCCTTGACGTCCCGGATCAGGCCGTCCGTCGGCACCGCAGGCGCGCTATAGGC
>NZ_RZRP01000090.1:0-12195 GCF_003997795.1 Mesorhizobium sp. M7A.F.Ca.US.005.03.2.1
GGTCCAGCCCGATCGCGGTGATGGCGGCGGCATTCGACTTGGAACACAGCGTATTCGATTCGCGGTTAAATTCCTGTGCCAGAAAATCGAGCTTGCGACCGACCGCGCCGCCGCCCACCAGCAGTGCCCGGCCGGATGCGACATGCGTTTTCAGCCGGTCGATCTCTTCGCGAATATCGGCCTTGGTGGCCAGGAACGCGGCCTCCATGTGCAGTCGGGTGGCATCCAAATTGGCGGAAGCGTCCATCAGCAGCCTGACCTGCTCGGCGATGCGTTCCCGGATCACCGCGGTCTCGCGGGATGGATCCACTTCTGCCCGCAGCGTCAGCGCCTCGATTGTGTCGATATGACCCGACAGCAGCAAAGCCAGCGCGGCCCCTTCGCCCTGCCGAGCCTGTTCGAGCCCGTTCAAGGCCACTTCGAGCGCGGCCATGATCGCGGCATCGAGCGCAGCCCTCGCCTCCTCGGTTTCGACAGTCTCGGGAATGTCGAGCACGCCACGCAGCGAAAGCAATCCATCCGAGGTCGCCGCAGCAACGCCGAACTGCTCCTGCAGCCGCTTGGCGAGCCCAGCCAGGTCCTTCAGGAAGGCTTCGTTGACGACCGGCTGCGCCTGCGCGCCGACGGCACGGCCGATGGTCAGCGTCGCCTGAAAATTGCCGCGTGCAAAACGTTTCTGAAGTATCTGCCGGACAGCCGGTTCCAACCGCTCGAAGCCTTGCGGCAGCCGCAGCCGTACTTCGACGCTCTTGCCGTTGACGGACTTGACCTCCCAGGCGATCGAAGTGCCTTCGTGCTCGGCGACGGCACGTGCAAAACCGGTCATGCTCTGCAAATTCATATCGCCCACACGTCCCTGGCACATTGCCCCGAACCGGCTTTCCGGACAGAGCAAGTGCGGCTTGAAAATGACTGCGCAGGCGCGTCGAAATCGGACGCGCGGCGCTCTTGCAAATGTCAGGGCGTCGCCTGTCGGGCAACGCCTTTCTTCATTCTACTGGGCAGCGCCCGCGTCACCGCCGCTGTCGTCGGCACCGTCAGCCGGCCCACTGTCGGCCGGCCCACCGTCCGCCGGCTTGACGGCATCGCTGTCGCCGCCGCCGGTCGTCTTGGCGGCTTTGGCGACGTCATCCGCCTGCTTCTTCTGCAGAGCGCGATAGCGGGCGACATTCTCGTTGTGCTCGTCCAGCGTCGCGGCAAAGACGTGCCCACCGGTGCCGTCGGCGACGAAATAGAGGTCGTCGGTCTTCGATGGGTTGGCCACCGCCTCCAGCGCTGCACGACCCGGATTGGCGATCGGCGTCGGCGGCAAGCCGTTGATCACATAGGTGTTGTAGGGGGTCTGTTTCTGGATATCCGACTGGTAGATCGGCCGGTCCGCCGGCTTTCCCTTGCCGCCGAACAGCCCGTAGATGATGGTCGGATCGGATTGCAGGCGCATGCCCTTGGCAAGCCGGTTCAGGAAGACGGCGGCAACCCGTGAACGCTCGTCACCCTTGCCCGTCTCTTTCTCGACAATCGAAGCCAGCGTGACGAACTCCTCGACGTTGGCCAGCGGCAGGTCCGGCGCGCGCCGCTGCCAGACATCGTCAACCAGCTTCTTCTGATCCGCAAGCAGCTTGTCGACCATCTGCTGGCGTGTCGCGCCGCGCGTGAAGCGCAGCGTGTCGGTGGCGAGGCTGCCCTCCGGCGGCGTGGTTGCCGGCATGTCGCCGCTCAAGGCAGTCTCCTCGGCGATGCGCTGCAATGCCTGGTCGACAGTCAGTCCTTCAGGGATGGTCAGCGAATACATCACCGACTTGCCGCTCTTCAGAAGCTCCATGATATCGCGCATGGAAGCCCTGGGCTTGATCTCGTACTCGCCGGCTTTCAGCGCCGAATCATTGCCGAAGGCGCGCACGCCAAGGCGGAATACCCGGGCATCACTGATCAGTCCGCGGCGTTCGAGCTGGTCGGCGATATCCTGGACGCCGGTGTTCGGCTTGACCAGGAAGGTATCGCCATTAGCGGAGGGTCCGGGCTCGGTGAATTCCTGCTTGCCGAAATAGACCGCGACGCCGGCCGCCAGAACCACCAGCATCACCGAGGAGATGACGAAGTTCATGAACACGACGACCTGGCTGCGTGACGCACGCGAGCGCTTCGGCGGCGGCGTGCCGGCCTCTGGCCGCAACGCCTCGCTGGCCGTTTTCGGCACGATCGGTCCGGATGTTGCCGGCCGTTGCCCGAATTCTCCGTTGCCTGCCGGATTTGTGTTCATTTCGCCCTACCGTTTGATCGCCCAACGAATCCCCAGCGGCAGAGTAGAGGCGAATATGGCAAAATTGACGGCACGCCAAAGCGTCGCCCGGCAGCCGGACGATCAGCCATTGTAGCGCTGGAAGACCAGCGACGCATTGGTCCCGCCAAAGCCGAACGAATTGGACAGCGCCACGTCGATCTGGCGGGCGCGCGGCTTGTTCGGCACCAGGTCGATCGCGGTTTCGCGTTCGGGGTTGTCGAGGTTGATGGTCGGCGGCGCGACATTGTCCCTGATGGCAAGGATCGAGAAGATCGCTTCGGCGGCACCGGCCGCCCCAAGCAGATGGCCGATCGACGACTTGGTCGACGACATCGAGATCTTCGATGCGGCATTGCCGACAAGCCGCTCGACAGCGCCGAGCTCGATCGTGTCGGCCATGGTCGAGGTGCCGTGCGCGTTGATGTAGTCGACGTCGGCAGGCGTAAGCTTGGCCCGGTTGAGTGCCGCCGTCATGCAACGGAAGGCACCATCGCCATCCTCGGCGGGCGCCGTGATGTGATGCGCGTCGCCGGTGAGACCATAACCCGTCACCTCGGCATAGATCTTGGCGCCGCGCGCTTTGGCATGTTCGAGCTCCTCGAGCACGACAACGCCGGCGCCCTCGCCCATGACGAAGCCGTCGCGGTCGCGATCATAGGGGCGCGACGCCGTTTGCGGCGAATCATTGCGTTCCGTCGACAGTGCCCGGCATGCGGCGAACCCGGCGATCGACAGCCGCGTCACCGGCGCTTCGGCGCCACCGGCGACCATCACGTCGGCATCGCCCCACATGATCAGCCGGGCAGCATCGCCAATGGCGTGCGCGCCGGTCGAACAGGCCGTGACGACGGCATGGTTCGGGCCTTTCAGCCCGTGCCGGATCGAAACCTGCCCGGAGACGAGATTGATGATCTGGCCCGGGATGAAGAAGGGGCTGATGCGGCGCGGGCCGCGTTCCTTGAGGATCATCGCGTTCTCGGCGATGCCCTCGATGCCGCCGATGCCGGAGCCGATCAGGACGCCGGTGGCGCATTGCTCTTCATGCGTCTTGGGTTCCCAACCGGAATCCTTCAGCGCCTCGTCGGCGGCGGCAATCCCGTACAGGATGAAGTCGCCGATCTTGCGCAATTCCTTCGGCTCGAGCACGGCCTCGGGATTGAAGGTGGCATTGCTGCCGTCACCACGCGGAATGACATGGGCGATCTTGCAAGCAAGGTCCTCCACCTCGAACTCGGTGATGCGCTTGGCAGCGCTGCGGCCGGTCAGAAGCTCCTTCCAGCTGTGCTCGAAGCCCATGCCGAACGGCGACAGCAAGCCAAGGCCCGTGACGACGACACGCCTCATCGCAGGTCCTCCCCGGTGATGACTGCAGAAAGCGTCAGGCCGAAGCCTTGTCGATGTACTTCACGGCATCGCCGACGGTCAGGATGGTCTCGGCCGCGTCGTCGGGGATCTCGACGCCGAATTCTTCTTCGAACGCCATGACGAGTTCGACCGTGTCGAGGCTGTCGGCGCCCAGATCATCGATGAAGCTCGCCTGCTCCGTCACTTTGTCGGCATCGACGCCAAGGTGCTCGATGACGATCTTCTTGACGCGCTCTGCGGTGTCACTCATTTGGGCATCCTCGTCTTTTGTTTGTCTGTCTTCGTTAGCGGGCAGAATGCCGCTAATCAAGCTGAAAGATGGTCCTGCCGGAAACGCAACGACTACGGACCGATTTTTGCCCGAACCGCCGGGTTGCGGGCCGCATTACACGAAAAATAGCTGAGGTCCAAGCCGAAATGGTCTCTTTACACAACCCGCCGGCGTTGCTGCAGAACCTCGTTCAAATCATAGCCATGCCGCCATTTACGTGGATGGTCTGGCCGGTGACGTAGGCGGCTTCGTTGGAGGCGAGATAAGCGACGGCGGACGCGACTTCGACGCTGGTGCCCATGCGCCGCGTCGGGATCGCCGCCATGATCGCCTCTTTCTGCTTGTCGTTGAGCTTGTCGGTCATTGCCGATTCGATGAAGCCTGGTGCAACACAGTTAACTGTGATGTTGCGGGTGGCGATCTCCTGCGCCAGCGACTTGGAGAAGCCGATCATGCCGGCCTTGGAGGCGCAGTAATTGGTCTGGCCGGGATTGCCGGTCACGCCGACCACCGAGGTGATGTTGATGATGCGGCCATGGCGGCGGCGCATCATCGGATGGGTGAGTTCGCGGGTGAGCCGGAAAACGGCGGTCAGATTGACCTCGATCACGCTGTCCCAATCGGCATCCGACATGCGCACGAACAGCCCGTCCTTGGTGATGCCGGCGTTGTTGACCAGGATGTCGACGCCTTCGAGATCGGCCTCGGCTTTCTGGCCGAGCGCCTTGACCTCGTCACGGTTGGACAAATTGGCCGGGAACAGCTTGACCCGGTCGCCAAGCTCGCTAGCCAGCGCCTCCAGTTTCTCGACGCGGGTGCCATGCAGGCCGACGATCGCGCCTTGCGCATGCAGCATCCGGGCGATCGCCTCGCCGATGCCTCCCGATGCGCCGGTGACGAGCGCCTTGCGGCCAGTCAATTCGAACATTTTTGTCTCCTGATTGAGAAGAGAACACCCCTTTTGCAGGGAATGGGATCAAATGGGGCTTTATGCAAGCGCTGCTAGCGTTGCCTCGACCTCAGCCGCCGAGCCGACCGACGCAGTGGCGATGTCGCGGTTGATGCGCCGCGCCAATCCCGAAAGCACCTTGCCGGCGCCAATCTCGTAAAGCGTGGTGACGCCATTTGCGCCGAACCACTCCACGGTCTCGCGCCAACGTACGCGGCCGGTTATCTGCTCGACCAGGCGGCGGGCGATCTCGTCCGGATCGCTGGTCGGGCTGACCGTGACATTGGAGAGGACGGGAACGACCGGCGCATTCTTTGTCACACCGGCGAGTGCGTCGCGCATGACGTTCGCGGCCGGCGCCATCAGCGCCGAATGGAAGGGCGCGGACACCTGCAGCATCAGTGCGCGCTTGGCGCCTTTCTCAGTGCACAGTTTCGCCGCCAGTTCGACCGCGGCCCTGGCGCCGGAAATGACCAGTTGGCCGCCGCCATTGTCGTTGGCGATCTGGCAGACGGAGCCTTTGGCGGCTTCCGCGCAAGCGGCTTCGACATCGGCCTGTTCCAATCCGATGATCGCCGCCATGGCGCCCTCGCCGGCCGGCACCGCCGCCTGCATGGCATTGCCGCGGATGCGCAGCAGCCTGGCGGCATCGGCAACCGAAACGAAGCCAGCGGCCGCGAGCGCCGAATATTCGCCCAGCGAATGACCGGCGACATAGGCGACCTTGCCTTTCAGCGAGAAGCCGCGCGATTCCAGCGCCCGGATCGCGGCCAGCGACACCGCCATCAGCGCCGGCTGCGCGTTGGCGGTCAGCATCAACGTCTCTTCCGGCCCTTCCCAGATCAGCTTCGACAGGTTTTCGCCGAGCGCGTCGTCGACTTCCTGGAAAATTCTGCGCGCCTCGGGAAAGGCCTCGGCGAGATCCTTGCCCATGCCGACTGCCTGGCTGCCTTGTCCAGGAAAGGTGAATGCAACGGCCATGCGCGGGCTCCCAAGGGCTGGTTTTGCTTGCCTGATAGACGAGTTTTTCTTGCCTGTGACGCAAGGCAGGCCGCCAAGTCAAGCCCGGTTCGACCCTGCTCGACGGCAGCTTCATCCGCCGAGTGCCTGTTCCGAAAGGCTTTTTGGCGATCACTCCTGATGAAAACCGCTCACGATTCGTTTGCTGGCTCTTCTTATTTTGGCCACAGGCGCTAGCTTTGCGTGACAATTCCATGACAATCGAGTGACGTGCTTGTCGCTGGGTGGGGAAGTTAAAGTGGCAAAGAGTTACAAACGCGCCGGCAAGGCCGCGCCACAGTTCCTGGAAGACGACCCCTCCACCGGCTATCTGCCGGGCAGGAGATGGCCGGTCGTGCGCTATGGGCTGATCAGCCTGGCGATCGCCGCCGTCCTGGTGTTTGCCATCGAACTGATCGTGCGCGGCGACTTTGCCGGCACGGTCTCCTTCTTCCTGCAGCCGCTCAAGCCGGGCTGGACCACCATCGTCGTGTTCGCGCTGATCCTGATCGGCCTCGATGCGGTGCTGGGCCGCAGCCATCAGAGCCTGATGATCGTCGCGCCGCTGACGCTATCGCTTGCCTTCGTCGGCCACCAGAAGTCGCATTATCTCGGCGATCCGCTCTATCCGACCGATTTCCTCTATGCCCGCCAGATCTTTGCGCTGTTGCCGCTTTTGGTGCGCGACCGGCCGATGACCGCGCTCGCCATGGTCGTCGGCATCGTCGCCGGCCTGTCGCTGCTCGTCTATGGCTGGCGGATGTGGCGCCGCAAGGTTCCCGCACTCAGCCGCAAGGGACGCCTTGCGCGGCTGACGCTGGCAGTGCCGCTGCTCGCCTTCTTCGTTTCGATCATGGACTATGCCACCTTCTCCTGGACCAGGGACCGGTTGCAGATCATCCCGATCATGTGGGACCAGAAGGAAAACTATGCCTCCAACGGTTTTGCGCTGGCCTTTGCGCTCAATGTGCCGATGGCGCATGTCTCTGCGCCGCCGGGCTATTCCGACAAGGCGATCGCGGCGATCGCCAGGCCCGATGTGACCGCCTCGGTGCCGGCCGAGAAGCCTGACATCATCATCGTCATGAGCGAGTCCTTCTGGGACCCGACCAAGCTGCCCGGCGTCACCATCACGCCCGATCCGATCCCCAATGTGCGGGCGCTGCGCTCCGGCTCGATGTTCTCGCCGGAGTTCGGCGGCATGACCGCCAATATCGAGTTCGAGGCGCTGACCGGCTTCTCCAACGCGTTCCTGCCGGCCGGCAGCATCCCCTACCAGCAATATGTGCGCACGCCGACGCCGTCGCTGGCAACCTTCCTCAAGAGCCAGGGTTATCGGGCGCGCGCCATCCATCCGGGCACCAACTGGTTCTGGAACCGTGGCGCGGTCTACGCCGATTTCGGCTTCAACGATTTCAAGTCGGAAGAGACGCTGCCGCCAATGCAAAAGCGCGGGCCACTGGCATCGGATGCCGCGATGACCGACGAGATCATCAGCGAGGCCGACGCCAGCGAAGAGCCGGTGTTCTTCTTTGCGGTCAGCCTGCAAAACCACGGTCCCTACGAACCGAACCGCTATTACAGTCCCACGCACAGGGTGCAGGCGCCGATCAGTCAGTGGGCGCGCGAATCGCTGCTCAGCTACGCCGAAGGCTCAGCCGATGCCGATCGCGGTCTCGAACGCCTCGTCGAATGGGCAAAGACACGCTCCCGCCCAACCGTAATCGCCTTCTTCGGCGACCATCTGCCGCCGCTCGGGCCGGTTTATGTCGAAACCGGCTTCCTGAAGGACAATGTCGCGCCGCGCAAGGAAGCGTCGCCCGAGGCTGCCCTCGAGCATCATGAGACGCCGCTGGTCATCTGGTCGAACCGCACCGGGCCGGCTGAGCACATGGGCGCCGTCAGCCCGGCCTTCCTGCCCTATCATATCCTGAAGACGGCCGGCATCAGCCATCCCTACTACACCGGCTTCCTGGGCGAGATGAGCGAACACTACCGTGTCGTCGACCGCAATTTGCTGCTGACGCCGGCTGGCGAGGCCACGCCCGATTGGGCGCGGCAGAAGGAGATCGATCCGGCGATCCGCGATTTCCGCCTGCTGCAGTACGATATGATGTTCGGCAAACGCCACGCGGCGCCCGACTTCTTCCCCGAAACGGTCGACAAGATTGTCGCCGCGCATACGAGTTGAGGCCAGCGATTCCCTCGGAGCCTGCTGGTCCGTCTCGGTTCGCGTGTTCAGTTGGTCAATTGCAGCTTCGTGAAATTGTTGGCGATCTGAAGGAACACGTTCGGCAGTTTGGTCGGATCGTTGACGGCATAATAGTTGCTCGGATCCGAGGCGCAGGCGCTGTAAAGCGCACGGTTGGCTGCGGTGTCGGATTGCAGCACCATGGTGTAGATCTGCACGCCCTCGTTCTTCAATTGCGTGCAAACGTTTTTGGTCCAGCCGTCGACATTGCGCGCAGCGGTCGTCTGGTTGTCCGATCCGAAGCGGCCGCCAGCCAGATAGCCATAGGATGTGTAATCCGACTTTGTCGATTCTTGTTCGCTGGCGCCATAGACGACGTTCTCGCCGTCGGTGAGCAACAGCACTATCTTACTGATCCCAGGCGTCTTCCACGGCGCTCCGTCGGTGTAGGGCGCGGCAGGCGACAGCACGCGCATACCCCACGACAGGCCCTCGGAGACATTGGTACCCGAGCCATTCCACTCGGTCATCTGACTGGCCGCCTTGCGCAGCTTGTCGAAATCGTCGGTCAGGGGGACCACCGGGGTCGGACACGCACGGTTCGGGCCGACAGTGATGGGAGAGCCGATCTCGGTGATGAGTTCCTTGGCGGGCGCAACATATTTGGCGATCTTTTCCCTGGCATCCCTGTCATCGGGCGACAGAAGTTCAATGAGATTGCCGAGCAGGTTGCTGAGATCGATGCCCAGAATGTTGATGCCCGACTGGGCAAGCCTGGTTTTGTCGCTGACATCGTTGAGATAGGAGTTGTTGTAGTATTTATCCGAATTGCCATAGGAGCCAGACGGCTTCTGGGCGTCTTCGGGATCATCCGGCGCAAAGTAGGGCACGAACAGCGTGTCGGGCTTGGCCGGGTCGGGTGGCGTGTCGGAGATATTGTAAGCGCCTGGCCGCGCCTCGACGCAACCTTTCCATCCGGTGCCATTCCATCCGGCATCGGCCCATCCGGTCTTCTTGAGCTGTTTGAAAAGCGCCATGTGGTTCGGCCGCTTGCCGTAGATGACGGGAAAATTGACGCCGTTGGTTGAGGACTTGCCGTCCATGTCGATCCAGGACGGGTCGAAGCCGTCGCCATTGACGTTGACGGCCGTCACGAAAGGAACCAGCGAGGCGCGGATCTTGCGCGTTGGCGATTTCGCCGCTTCGAGCGTGTCGAGCAACGATTTTGTCGCCGTCCTCAGCGCCGTCATCCGCGCGCCGGCCATCGAGCCGGTGTTGTCCAGCACCAGCACGACTTCGAGCTGGTTGTTCGATTCGACCGCCGAGGCATCGACCACGATGTGCTTGCTGTCGCCGAACAGGAAGGCGAAGTTGAGATGGACGTCCGCCGAGGCAACCGCCTTGGTCTTGACGAAGTTGACGCCCTTGTCGACAGTCAACGTCGCCTGCGCATTGTCGAGCTCGCCATGACCGACGATGTTGGCCTGGAAATAGCGGTTGAAAGCGTCATTGCGGGTGATGTCGAGATCGCCAAGGTGCGAAGAAGCAAGGTTTGCCGAATCGAGAGCGTTCTGCAAATTGCTCTTGGCCCGCATAAGGGTCGAGACATCGGTTGCGAAAGCGACTGCCGTCAGGATGACCGGCAAACCCAGTCCCAGCACAAGCGTGAAATTGCCGCTCTTCGAGCGCCATAATTTGTTGAGAAGCATCCTTACCCCCGGAAATGCTTGCCGCTTTTGCGCGGTTGTCCGGGCTTTTGCGCCTTCCATGATGAATCGACCGTTGACGGCCAGGCTTCAACTCCACACAACCTGCTGGTGTGGTTAAGACGTGGTTGCCGGAAACCACGACTCCGGCCGTTGCTGCTTCCCGATCGTCGCCTGCGACACACGGGAATGCCGCTTGCCCTTGCTTTGCGGCCGGATTGCTGTATAGACGCCCGCAATCTGCCGGTCCTTGCTGGGGGCTGAACGGAGGGCCGGAGGTTTTCAGAACCTTCGTGTGAAGCCGGAAGTGCTTCCGCCTCCCGTGTCTCCGCTCTCGACCGTCTCGTCATGCTCCTTTCTTCCCCCTGCCCCTTCGAGGGTTTGCGGGTCAGAGAAGTTGCAGAGGCTTTTGCCGCCGGGAACCGGGAGAGAAACGAAGAAAGGCATAAGACATAATGGCTCTTTACGAACATGTGTTTCTTGCCCGGCAGGACCTCTCGCAGCAGCAGGTCGATGCGCTTGTCGAACAGTACAAGGGTGTCATCTCCGCAAATGGCGGGTCCGTCGGCCGGGTCGAGAACTGGGGACTGAAGTCCCTCACCTACCGGGTCAACAAGAACCGGAAGGCCTACTACACGCTGATGGACCTGAATTGCCCGGCGGCCGCGCTCAACGAGATGGAGCGCCAGATGGGCCTGTCCGAAGACGTGCTGCGTTTCCTGACCATCAAGGTCGAGGCGCATGAGGAAGGCCCGTCGGCCATGATGCAGAAGCGCGAAGAGCGCTCGGAACGCGGCGGCTTCGGCGACCGTGACCGTGGCGATCGTGGTCCGCGTTCGTTCGGCGATCGTGATCGCGGCGACCGTGGCGATCGTCCGCCGCGCTCGTTCGGCGACGCCGGTGCCGATCGTGGTCCGCGCCGTCCGCGCGAAGGCTTTGAAGGGGGTGCAGAATAATGGTCGACATCAATCAGATCCCGACCCGGCGCCCGTTCCATCGCCGCCGCAAGACCTGCCCGTTCTCCGGCGCCAACGCGCCCAAGATCGACTACAAGGACGTGCGTCTGCTGCAGCGCTACATTTCCGAGCGTGGCAAGATCGTGCCGTCGCGCATCACCGCCGTCAGCCAGAAGAAGCAGCGCGAACTCGCCAAGGCGATCAAGCGCGCCCGCTTCCTCGGCCTGCTGCCCTACGTGGTTCGCTAATATCTCAAATGCGGGCGGTTCGCCGCCCGCTCTTCTCCCACGGCGACGGGCGCCGCAGGGTTGAACATCAAATCCCGGGTTGAGGTCAAAACCTCTAACTGCCGCACAGGCAGGACAGCGACACCAGCGCCAAAGGCGCTCAAGCTTCCTGACCTGTTCCCAAGACATTCGGCGCCGATCTCATCGATCGATTGGCGTCCAACCAAAGGAACAAATCCATGGACGTCATTCTTCTCGAACGCGTTTCCCGCCTCGGCCAGATGGGCGATACCGTCAAGGTCAAGGACGGCTTCGCCCGTAACTTCCTGCTGCCGCAGGGCAAGGCGCTGCGCGCCAACGAAGCCAACAAGAAGAAGTTCGAAGGCCAGCGCGCCCAGCTTGAAGCCCGCAACCTCGAGCGCAAGTCGGAAGCGGCCCAGGTCGCTGAAAAGCTCGACGGCAAGAGCTTCATCGCCGTTCGCTCCGCCGGCGAAACCGGTCAGCTTTACGGTTCCGTTTCGACCCGCGACATCGCCGATCTGCTGACGGCGGAAGGTTTTTCGATCAACCGCAACCAGATCCTGCTCAACCAGCCGATCAAGACCATCGGTGTCACCAATGTGGCGATCGCGCTGCATCCGGAAGTCGAGGTCACCGTCACGCTCAACATCGCCCGCACGGCCGACGAAGCCGAGCGCCAGGCCAAGGGCGAGACGCTGACCACCGCCGAAGCCATCTATGGCGACGACATCAACGACAACGCCCGGCCGGAGAACTTCTTCGATCCGAACACCGAGTTCGAAGGCGACGAAGACAACGCCTGATCACACGTCGCAAGCGATTGGAGCCATGGGGCTGATCACGACTTGACGCCAAGCTCCGATCACTTTGCCGTCATCCAGCCATGCTGGACCAATGCCCGGGCCTCGCGCCCGGGCATTTTTGTGCCAAATGGAACTTTTCGAACCCCTATATATTGTTGCAGACTATGGCGTCGCGCGTCCTTTGGCCGCGCAAAGCACGCTGTGCAACTTTGGTTCGGCGCAAGATCTCCGGCGAAATCGATCCCGATTTTCGCGGTCACGCGCCAAGGCAGCCTGTCTGGCCGAGAGGGGACATTTGGTCATGAATATTCTGTTGAAGCGCGTTCTCGACCGCTTGGTGCGCACCGGCAATCTTAGGGTAACCGGCCCCAAGGGCACGGCGGTGGTTTTCGGCGACGGCAGCGGCGAGCCGGTGCACATGCACAT
>NZ_RZRP01000910.1:0-2413 GCF_003997795.1 Mesorhizobium sp. M7A.F.Ca.US.005.03.2.1
AGGAGATTCCGCGCAAGGGCGGGCCGGCGATCACCCGCTCCGATTTCCTGGTCATCAACAAGAGCGATCTGGCACCCTACGTGAACGTCAATCTCGATGTCATGGAGAGCGACGCCGGCCGCATGCGCGGCAAGCGGCCGTTCGGCTTCACGGACCTGTCGCGCGGCAAGGGACTGCAGGAGGTGATCGATTTCATCATCGAGCATGGCGGCCTGCGAGCCGGCGCTGCCGCTGCCAGCACGGCGGCGTGAGCATCCCTGCACCAACCAAAACCGGTTGCGGGAATGGGCTGGCCACGGCATTCTTGCCGAAACCGGAGAATTTTTCGATGAGCCTTGCCCGTCTGCAAAAGGAAACGCTGACCAACCTGCCCTACTATGAGGAGCGCGTCGATCTCGCCTGTGCCTTCCGCTGGACGGCGCGGCTCAACATGCACGAGGCGGTGGCCAATCATTTCTCGCTGGCCGTCAATGATGAGGGCACACAATTCCTCATGAACCCCAACCAGGTGCATTTCTCGCGCATCAAGGCGAGCGACCTTCTGATGATCGATGCCAACGATCCGGAAACGCTCTCCGGCCCCAATGCGCCCGACCCGACGGCGTGGGGGCTGCATGGCGCCATCCATCGCAATGTGCGTCACGCGCGCTGCGTCATGCATGTGCACTCGATCCACGCCACGGTGCTGGCATCGCTCGCTGACTCGACATTGCCGCCGATCGACCAGAATTCGGCGATGTTCTTCAACCGCCATGTGGTCGACGCGCACTATGGCGGGCTGGCCTTCGAGGAGGAGGGCGAGCGCTGCTCGCAGCTTCTCGTCGATCCCAAGGTCAAGGTGATGGTGATGGGCAATCACGGCGTGCTGGTCATCGGCGACACGGTCGCCGATGCCTTCAACCGCATGTTCTATTTCGAGCGCGCCGCCGAGACCTACATCAAGGCGCTGTGGACCGGCCGCCCGCTGCGCACGCTGTCCGACGCGATCGCCGAAAAGGCGGCGAGCGAGATGGACGATTACCCCGGCCAGGCCGAACGCCATCTCAGCGAGTTGAAGGCGATCCTCGACGAGCAGGAACCGGTCTACCGGAATTGAGCGTCCTTCTCCCCATGCCGTCACTATACGGGGAGAAGGTGCCGGCAGGCGGATGAGGGGCGGCGCCGACCTGGGCGGTTTTCCTCAGAGCCCCAGCTCTTTCCCCAATTCCTCGGCGCTGTTGATGACGATGGCGCCGGGCGGGCCTTCCATCGGCTTTTCCGGCCAGAAGATCGTCTTCATTCCCGCCGCCAGCCCTGCCATGGCGCCCGGCCAGCTGTCGTCGATCGCTACCGCCTGCGCGGGATCGACATCGGCCAGATACGCGGCGCGCAGGAATGGCTCGGCATGCGGCTTGCCTTCGCGCACGTCGTTGCGGCTGATCGTCTTCATGCCGGGGTAGATCAGGCCGACCATGCTCAAATTGGCGTCGACGATCATCCGGTCCGAATTCGAGACCACGGCCTGCTGGATGCCTCTTGCACGCAGCTCGTTGAAGATCTCGATCGCGCCGGGGCGCGGCTTCAAGCTCTCCACCAGCGGCAGGTAGTGTTCGTATTTGCGCAGGATCCAGTCGTCGAAAGGCAGGTCCAGGCCGAACTCGTCGCGCATCATCTCGTAGACCGGCAAGGCGGCGACGCCGAGCACGCGCTCATGCAGATCGTCCGGCGGGACAAGGCCGACATTGCGCATCGCCGCCACCAGGGCAGCTTCGTGCAGCGGTTCGCTGTCGACCAGCGTGCCGTCCATGTCCCAGAAAACCGCTTTCGGCGTCATGCGAGGCTCCTTTTTGCCATCCCTTAAAGGGTTTGAGCCGGGAGATAAACCTTCGGAGCGCAAGAACGTGCCGCCTGCCGGGACCGCAGCCAAGTCTCTTGGCGAGACGGACATCGTGGGGAGACGAGAAACTGGGCCGTGCCTACGCCGAGGGACAGCAAGCAATTGCCCCCGAGATTTGACAATTGCGCAGCAGGCCGTTCCCTGCGAAAGTGGGCATGGGCCGCTCTCATGACCGGCGGTCTCGGGAGGCAGGACTTTGAATAGCCGGCAGGATGGTGGCAGCAACAGGCTGGACGATGCGGCACGTGCCGGCTGGCTTTATTATGTTGCCGGCAACACACAGGACCAGATCGCTTCGACGCTTGGCATCTCGCGGCAAACGGCGCAGCGGCTGGTATCGCTGGCGGTGTCGGAGGGCTTGATCAAGGTTCGCGTCGACCATCCGATCGCCAACTGCCTCGATCTGGCGGCACGGCTGAGATCGCGCTTTGCGCTCGATCTGGTCGAAGTGGTGCCGAGCGACCCCAACTCGTCCTCGACCACGATCGGCATCGCCGAGGCGGCTGCCGCCAGATCGAGGCAGTTGGCGATCGGATG
>NZ_RZRP01000911.1:0-2408 GCF_003997795.1 Mesorhizobium sp. M7A.F.Ca.US.005.03.2.1
GGTGAAGACGTGCTTGCCGGCCGAAAGGGCGGCAAACGAAATGTCGAAATGCGCCGCCGGAATGGTCAGGTTGAGGACGAGATCGATCTCGGGATCGGCCAGCAGTGCATCGACGCCGAGTGCCCGTATGCCATATTCCTTCGCCCGCAGCGCCGTCATGTCGGCCGAGATATCGGCGCAGGCGCGCAACTCGATGCCGCCGAAGAGAGCGGCATTGCGCAGATAGGTCATCGAGATATTGCCGCATCCGATGACGCCGATCCCGAGTTTCGTCGTTGATATCCCGTGCATTTTCGATCGTACCTCCCAACGCGGTCACCGTCTGCCGAATCCGCCCAGAAGTAACGGATCGCCTTCGCAAAGGGCTATACAACATTTTAAATATTGACGCGCGTAAAATTTTTATACAACATGCGAAAATGCTGGCGCGATATCGGGAGGCTGCCAGTCCTGGGAGGAGAAAATGACCGACATGAAAAAACGGCCGACCGCCGATGCGGATGCCGTGGGTCATGCGCGCATCGGATATTTCCGCCGCGGCCAGGGACCTCGACGGGGTCAGGCATAGATCACCTTGGCCCCTGTCCTATCAAGCTGGCTGCGTATTGGGCCGGACAGGCCATCGTCGGTGATCACGACATCGACGCTCGACAGCGAAAAGGCCTTGGAGGTTCCGCTGACGCCCCATTTGCTCGAATCCGCAAGGAGGACAACGCGCCGGGCCATGCGCACGAGGTTTCGCTTGGTTCGCGCCATGTCTTCGTTCACGTCGACCACATCCAGTGACGAGTCAATCGCATGCGCTCCAACAAAGACCTGATGCGCTACCAAGCCGCCGAGAGCCGTGTCGGCATCGGTGATCAGCGTGCTTACCGTGTCCGGGTAGACCCGGCCGCCGATCATGTGAACGTCGAGCCCGGGCCGATGCATCAGATGCTGCACGATATTCATCGCCGTGGCCGCGACCACGACATTGCTGAGCGGCGGTAACAGCATGGCAACCTGCATCAATGTCGAGCCGCCATCGAAGATGACTGATTGGTTGTCCTCGAACAGGTCTATCGCTGCCCGGGCGATGCGTTTCTTTGCATCGAGGTTTGTTTGCATCCGCCGGGCGAACGCGGCCGTGGTCGAATCCGTGGTCCGGGTCACCGCGCCTCCGCGGGTCTTGGTCAGCAGTCCCTTGCGATCCAGTATCTCGAGGTCGGAGCGCACCGTGACTTCCGACACGCCAAAATCATCTGACAGGTCCTTGATGCGAACCTGTCCGCTGCGTTGCACTTCACCCAGGATCGATTGGCGTCTCTGCTCTGACAACATTGGCCTGTCCTTGCCTCCATGCGCCAAGCGATCGCCCTGGCCTCGGTTCACTCTACCGAAAATAGGGGAATTCGAAAGCTTTCGAAAGATTGCATTTGTTATTTCTTTCGCAAACACTGGGTCCAGGATTTTGAAATCAATCAATTGGAGAGTTTTGGACTCATGAGCCTCGGAACCAAGGTGCGCCTGGCGCGCCTCTTCTCACATCCATCGGGGAATCTTTTTGGCGGCGCGGTCGACCACTTTGTCGGCTATGGCGACGTGCGCAAAGGAGGTCTTGCCGACCTGCCGGGTGCGCTTGCACGCGTCATGGTAGGCAAACCCGACTACGTCAGCATCCAGCCTGGCACCGCGCGCCATCTGTGGCCGCAATATGCGGGCAAGGCTTCCCTGGTGATCCAGGCCGGCTGCTTCACCCCAGACGATCGCATCAGTGAACTGATTGCAACGCCCGAGGATGCGGTGCGCGCCGGCGCCGATGCGTTGGCCGTGGCCATTCCGGTGCGTGGCGCGACCGAGGGAAAATACATACGCTGGCTGACCGATTCGGTGAACGCGGCGGCTCGTTACGGCATGCCGGTGGTGGCGCATATCTACCCTCGCGATTTCACCGACGGGGCAAAAATCGTCTTCACCCCCGACGAGATCGCCTATGCGGCACGCATCGGCTACGAGTCCGGCGTCGATGTGATCAAGATCGGTTACACGGGCGATTTCGAGTCGTTTCGAGAGACCGTTCGGACCTGCCCGGTGCCGGTTGTGATCGCCGGAGGTCCGAAGACCGACACGCTGCTCGGCGCCCTTCAGCAGACGGCGGACGCCATCCGTGCCGGCGCGCGCGGTGCCGTGGTGGGCCGCAATCTCTGGGGGCACGGCGATCCGGAAAAGGCAGCGATCGCCTTTCGGGGCGTCATCCATGACGGCCTTTCGGCGCAAGACGCCTTGGCGAAGGCGGGTGCCTGAACGATGCCCGCCGTCCCTTCAATCCTCGGCTTCGGAGCTATTGCGATCGACGACATCGTCTATGTCGATCAGCCGTTGTCGGCGGGCAAGGGGAAGGTTTTGCAAAGTGCCCGGGCTTTCGGGGG
>NZ_RZRP01000912.1:0-2394 GCF_003997795.1 Mesorhizobium sp. M7A.F.Ca.US.005.03.2.1
GCACCGCCTTCCCTGGGTCCCGCATCGGCGGCGGGATGTTCAGCTTCTTCACTGAGCTCAACCGTAAACGTCCCCCGACCGAGACGATAGACCTCGTGACATTTACGACGGCAGCGATCTTCCATGCTGGTGACGACCGATCCTTGATGGAGACGCTCGAATGTTTACCGCATATCGTCAGGACCGTGCCAGCCATCGCCAGGGGGCTGCCGTATTCCGTTGGGCCGTCCGCGATCGGGTTGCGTGACAATCCCTATGGCGAAGCGCCCGTCGCCAATCCCACGAACATCCGGCAGGCGGTCAATTTCAATGATCCGCGCCAGAGGGGCATCATGGGCGCAGCCTGGAATCTCGGCTATTTCGCTGCCTTCGCGGAAGGCGGCGCGGAGGCCGTCGCGCTCGGCGGCGCGGTCGGCCCGTTCGGCGTTCTCTCCGTGCCGACGCCGTTTCCGCAGTCCTGGTTCGAGGGCAAGGGCGAACTGTATCCTGTTTGGCACATCGTGCGAGGCCTGGCGAAACTCAAAGGCCGTCCGATCCGTCCGCTGCGATCGTCCGTCGCCGGGGCGGTGCGAGGGATCGCGGCGGTTACGGAAAAAGGCACCGAGCTATGGCTCTGCAATCCCTCGCCCAACACGCTGGAAGTCCGCCTCCCCGAAGGCTTCACGACCGCTGCAATTCTTGATGCCTCATCTTTCGTTGCGGCATCCCGTCAACCGGATCTGCTCGACCGCCTGACGCCTGTCGAAACACAGACGCTGTCGCTCGAAAGCTACGCGGTGGTGCGTGCCTTCAGGCCAGTATGATGCAGCATCCCGAGACAGTCCCTGAAGAGAACGGAGCATCCATGCATATACTCATCATTGGCGCTGGTGGAATGATCGGCCGCAAACTCGCGGCGGAGCTTTCCCGGACCGGGTCGCTCGGGGATAAGAAGATCGAGCGGATGACGTTGGCAGACTTGACGAAGCCCCCAGTGCCAACCGGTGCCTTATATTCCATCGAAGCCATTGCCGCTGATATTGCCGTCTCCGGTGCAGCCGAGGAGCTAGCCGCGCGCCGCGCCGATGTGATTTTCCATCTCGCAGCCATCGTGTCCGGCGAAGCGGAACGCGATTTCGAGAAGGGGTACCTGATCAATGTGGACGGCACGCGTGCTCTTTTCGAGGCGATCCGACTGGAAGGGGCGCGTAAGAAGTATCTCCCCCGGCTGGTGTTCACCTCGTCGGTCGCAGTATATGGCGCGCCTTTACCAGACCCTATTCCCGACGATTACATTCTTGCCCCGCTAACCAGCTACGGCACCCAGAAGGCGATATCCGAGCTGTTGCTCGCAGACTATTCGCGACGCGGCTTCCTTGACGGAATTGGGATACGGCTGCCTACGATCGTTATTCGGCCTGGCGCTCCCAACGCGGCGGCCTCGGGATTCTTCTCCGGAATCCTGCGCGAGCCACTCGCCGGCCAACGCTCCGTCCTGCCGGTGGAGGAGACGGTCAAGCATTGGCTGGCTAGTCCGCGCACGGCGGTAGCTCTCCTCATCCATGCCGCGATGCTCGATACGTCCGCGCTGGGCGCCCGGCGCACGCTGAACATGCCTGGGGTCGCGGCCACAGTTTCCGACCAAATTGCCGCGCTCCGCCGCGTGGCAGGCGCCGAAGCCGAGGCTTTGATAGACCGCAAGCCGGACGAGGCGATTAAGGCCATCATTGCGGGTTGGCCAAAATCCTTCTCGCCCACGCTAGCCAACAATCTGGGCTTCGTGGCCGAAAGCACGGTGGATGAACTGATAGCGGTTTACCTGGCGGATGACGCCCCGAAGGCCATCCCTTAACCGCCAAGGCAGAGTCACTAGCGTTTCCATGGAAGTTGAAAGTGAGAGATCTGATGCTTCTCGGCTGCATAGGCGATGATTTCACCGGGTCGTCCGACTTGGCCAACACGCTCGCCAAGGGGGGTATGCGCACCGTCCAGTACAATGGCGTTCCCAAAATCGACTCCGACCGCTCGGTTGACGCGGGCGTCGTTGCCCTGAAGACCAGAACGATACCCGCCAGCGAGGCGGTGAAGCAGTCGCTTGCGGCGCTAGAGTGGCTTAGACGCCAGGGCTGCCGCCAGTATCTGTTCAAGTACTGCTCGACATTCGATTCGACCCCCGAAGGCAATATCGGGCCGGTGCTAGACGCTCTTGGCGACGCCGTGGGGGCGGCACGCGCGATCGTCTGTCCGGCGTTTCCCGCGACCGGCCGGTCGATCTACCAGGGGCATCTTTTCGTTAACGATCGTCTGTTGAGCGAATCCGGCATGGAGAAACATCCGCTTACGCCAATGACAGATCCCGATCTGAGACGTTGGCTTGCACGACAGACCGGGCGCGGGATCGGCCATGTCCCCTAC
>NZ_RZRP01000913.1:0-2394 GCF_003997795.1 Mesorhizobium sp. M7A.F.Ca.US.005.03.2.1
ACAAATTGTCGGGGCAGAAGGAGGGAAACGCCGGGGCCAACCGCCTCGACCTCGCCGGATGCCTCCGCGCCGACGACCAGCGGCAGCTTGCGCTTGGCGAAGGCCATGCCGCGCCAGCCCCAGACGTCGATATGGTTCAGCGCTACTGCCTTGATGCGCAGCGTGACTTCGCCGAGTGCCGGCGGTGGAGGAGGCGGCAGGTCCACCGTCTCAAGACGGCGGTCCTCTATAAGTTGCAATGCGCGCATGGGGCCTGTCGGTTCAGTCTGGCTGAAAAAGGTCGCTTAGACCGGTTCCCGCGCCATGACAAGGCAAGTGTTCTGGCCGCCGAAGCCGAAGGAGCTCGACAGAACGGTGCGGACTTCGGCGTTGCGCTTCTTGTTCGGCACCACGTCGAGCACGATCGCGGGGTCGGGATTGTCATAGTTGATGGTCGGCGGAATGACGCTTTCGCGCATCGTCATCAGCGAGAAAGCCGCCTCGACAGCGCCCGCCGCCGACAGCGTGTGACCGATCATCGATTTGTTCGACGAGACCGGCATAGAGCCGATCCGCTCGCCGAACACCGTCGACAGCGCCAGATGCTCCATCTTGTCGTTTTCGGGCGTCGAGGTGCCGTGGGCATTGACGTAGTCGATCTCGTCTTCACCCAGTCCGGCATCGACGAGAGCGGCGCGGACCGCGGCGATGGCCGGTGAAGCGTCCGGTTTGGAGCGGGTGCGGTGGAAGTCGTCGGCCTTCTCGCCGCAGCCGCCCAGGACGCCGAGAATAGTCGCGCCGCGAGCCAATGCCGTCTCAAGCGATTCCAACACCAGCGCCCCCGATCCCTCGGCCAACACGAAGCCGTCGCGATCCCTGGAGAAGGGTTTCGACGCCTTTTCGGGGATGTCGTTGTGCGTGGAGAGCGCCGAAAGCAATGAGAAACGGATCAATGCCTCGGCGGTCGCGGAACCGTCCGCGCCGATCGACAGCGCACGGTCGCATTCGCCGCGTCGGATCGCCTCGACACCGAGCTGAATCGCGGTGGCGCCTGAAGCGCAAGCCGTCGACAGCGTGATCGGCAGACCACGCGTGCCAAGGCGATCGGCAAGGCGGCCGGCGATCGAACCGAACTGGGTGGTCTCGAAAATATCCAGCTCTTTCAAGCTACGCGCGACCCGAAGCAGTCTTTCGGCGGCGGTGTCATCCTTGTCCTTGTCAGAATTGTAGAGCGAGAAGCGCTCGGCCCAGTCGAGTTCGACTGGCGGCGATGCGAGGAAGAGCGGTCCGCCGAAATCGCTGGAATCAAGACCGGCTTCGCTCACCGCTTCTAAGCCCGCCAGCTCGGCTAGCTCATAGGTGAGTGGGCTGGCGCCTTTCGAACTCGACGGCAGGAAATCGACCATGCCGGAGATGCGGGTGTTCAATTGATCGATGGGAAAGCGGGTGATCGGGTGAATGCCCGACTTGCCGGAGGTCAGTGCCGCCCAATTGTCTGATTTGCCGACGCCAAGCGAGGTCACCACGCCGATGCCGGTGACGGCGACGATCGGCCTGCCCATGTGATCTCTGAGATTGGCCATCCGGGAGCCCTCTTATCGTTGCAGCATGGATCGTGGAGCCGCGTTACGCGGCATTGACCAGCGCCATGCCCTCGAATTGGTGATAGCCGATCGCCGTTGCAAGGACGGATTGGGGAACGCCTTCGAACGGCGTCTCGGCTGCGGCATCAAAAACAGGATAGGCGGCCTTGCGGTCGACAGCGAGTGCCGCCAGTGCCACAGCGAAAGGAAACTGTGCTTCCTTCATGTGCCCGGTCAGCGTCGAGAAGCCACGCGCGGCGATCGCCGGATTGGCATCGAGCGCTGCCTTCTCGGCTGTTGTCGCCGCATGCGCCCCCGATGCGCCCGACAGGGTCAGCAATTTGCCGTTCGGCAATGCAGCCTGCTTGAGCAGTGCGGCGATCTCGGCGTCGAGTTCTCCCCGTGGCCGCCGGGCGCGGCCGGAGACGACCGGTCCAAGTTCTGCATAGATCTTGCGGCCGCGGCTCATCGCGTGTTCGCGCTGCTCCAGCACCAGGAAGGCGCCGCCGGAGCCGGTCACGACGCCACCGCCCTCAGTGCCCTGTCTTTGCCAAACCGGCTTCCATGGGCCGCGATGCAGATAGCCGGCGAGTTCATAGCCGAGCAGCATATCGGAATGTTCGGTCTGGAAGGCACCGCCGACCAGGATATGCGTCGACTGACCCGAGCGGATGCGTGCGGCGGCCGTTTCAACCGCGGCGACACCGGCACCTTCCTCGCCCATGAAGGTTCTGGACGAACCGGTGACCTTGTGGACGATGGAGATGTTGCCGGCGAGCAGGTTGGACAATTGGGCCAGAAACAGTGTCGGGCGCAATTCGGTGGTCAATTT
>NZ_RZRP01000914.1:0-2382 GCF_003997795.1 Mesorhizobium sp. M7A.F.Ca.US.005.03.2.1
GATTCGCAGGCGCTGCGCGGCGAGATCGCCGGCGGGCACACGAAAAACCTGTTCCTGAAGGACAAGAAAGACAATTTCTTTCTGGTCACCGTCGGCGAGGACGCGGTCGTCGACCTGAAGCAGATCCACCAAGTGATCGGCGCCGCCAGCCGGGTTTCTTTCGGCAAACCGGAGATGCTGATGGAGCTGCTCGGCGTCACGCCGGGCGCCGTCACGGTCTTTGGCATCATCAACGACACGGCAAACAGGGTCAAGCTCGTGCTCGACAAGGATTTGATGGAGCATGCGGTGATCAATGGGCATCCGCTGACCAATGAGGCGACGACATCGATCGCAGCGAGCGACCTGATCAGATTCGTCGAGGCAACCGGGCACGATGCTGCTATCTTGAAAGTCTCCGCGTGATCGCCACATGGATGGCTTAAAACCGATGGTCTGAAGCATAGGGCGCCTGGCCGCCGGCCGGCGGCGCCACGGAAGGGTAAAGAGATGAGCGACAACAATCCGTTCGGCGGCCCCTTTGGCGGCAATGGCGGCCAGTACACCACCTCGGTGCAGTATGGTGGAACCGCGCCGGCGCCGGCGAAAGTCGCGCTTGGCGATACGCCCGCCGCTCCCGCCGATGTGATCAAGGACACGACGACGGCTGCCTTTGCCGCCGATGTCATCCAGGAATCGCGCCGCCAGCCGGTGCTGGTCGATTTCTGGGCGCCCTGGTGCGGACCTTGCAAGCAACTGACGCCGCAGCTGGAGAAGGCGGTCAAGGCCGCCGGCGGCAGGGTCAAGCTGGTCAAGATGAACATCGACGACCATCCGTCGATCGCCGGCCAGCTCGGCATCCAGTCGATCCCGGCGGTCATCGCCTTCAAGGACGGCCAGCCGGTCGATGGCTTCATGGGCGCCATCCCGGAGAGCCAGATCAACGAATTCATCACCAAGGTCGGCGGCAAGGGCAATGGCGCGCCGCCGGTGGCCGAAGCTCTGGCTGCGGCGACCGAGGCGCGCGACGCCGGCGACATGCAGACCGCGGCCGACATTTATGACGCCATCCTGGCGCAGGCGCCGGAGACGATCGAGGCGATCGCCGGACTGGGAGAGCTGCTGTTCGAGGCCGGCGACACGGAAGGCGCCGAGGCGCTTTTGGCAACAGCCCCGGAGGCCAAGAAGGATGCGCCGCCGGTGGCAGCCCTGCGCGCCAGGATGGCGGTTGCGGCGCAGGCGGCGGCTCTCGGCAATCCAGCCGAATTCGAGCGGCGCCTTGCGGAAAATCCCGGAGATCACCAGGCGCGTTTCGATCTGGCCATGATCCAGAACGCCAACGGCGACCGTACGGCCGCCGCCGACAATCTGCTGGCCATCATCAAGGCCGACCGGGCCTGGAACGAGGATGGCGCGAGGACGCAATTGCTGCAGCTGTTCGAGGCCTGGGGCATGACCGACGAGGCGACGCTGGCCGCGCGCCGCAAATTGTCGGCGCTGCTGTTTTCCTGAGCCGGCTGCCGGTTGTTTTGCCGCACGGGCTTGGCGTCGGCGATGATTGCGCCAGATTAGGGCCAAGAACTCACGCGCTTTTTGATGGCGCGATCGGAGGAATGAGGTGCAAGCGGGAAACGCGCATTACCGGCTCGCCAAGGATTTGCCGTCGACGATCCCTATCTTTCCGCTCGAGGGGGCGCTTTTGCTGCCGGGAGGCCGCATGCCGCTCAACATCTTCGAGCCGCGCTATCTGCAGATGGTGGACGAGGCGATCGCCGGCTCGCGGCTCATCGGCGTCATCCAGCCCAGTCTCGACGGGGCCTTGCGCGACGACGGCGAGCCGGAACTCTGCAATGTCGGTTGCGCCGGGCGCATCATCGCCTTTTCCGAGAGCGGCGACGGCCGTTACCTGATTTCGCTGCAGGGCGTGTGCCGGTTCCGCATCGCCCATGAATTGACGGTCAAGACGCCGTTTCGCCAGTGCAAGCCCTCGCCTTTCCTTGCCGATCTCGATGAGGACCAGGCGGGCAACGAGATCGACCGGCCATCGCTGCTCAAGGCATTTCGCGCCTATCTGCAGGCCAACGACCTCGAGGCCGACTGGGAAAGCGTCAGCCGGGCCGAAAATGCCATGCTGGTCAATGCGTTGTCGATGATGGCGCCCTACGGGCCAGCCGAGAAACAGGCGCTGCTCGAAGCGGCGGATTTGAAGACCCGGGCCGAGACGCTGATCGCCATCACCGAAATGGCGCTGGCGCGCGAGAATGAGGATTTTGGGTCGAGTTTGCAGTAAGAGGGCGCGATGGCGGACGGACGTGACGGGAAGAAGGTCGACCCCAGGCTGCTGGAACTCTTGGCCTGCCCACTGACCAAGGGGCCGCTGGCCTGGGATCCGGAGCGCGGCGA
>NZ_RZRP01000915.1:0-2379 GCF_003997795.1 Mesorhizobium sp. M7A.F.Ca.US.005.03.2.1
GCCCCAGCTCGTCGGCGACAGATCGAGCTTCATCGCGTTCAACTCCGTTAGCCGTCGCTACTATGACGCACCAACCCAAACAAATTGATAAGACTTTCCCTCCAATTCGATGTCGGCGGCGGAATCAAATCCACCGGCCAACCAGCCCCTGCCTATGACTTGCGACAGACGCTTGGGCAGACGCCACAGGACGGCCGCTGGAAAGCAGCCATCCTGTTTCAAAGTGTGAAGGCGTGGGCCAATTGCCGGCCGGGCAAGGGCAAAACGGCGCGCGAAGCCAGATCGCCCGTCTCAGTTGAGCGTCGGTTCACCCAGCGCATCGACGACAAAGGATGCCGCGATCAGGTCGTCGGCATCGAGACGCAGGGAGCCTCCGTCGCCTCCCATGGTTGAAGCCACTTTTTGAAAGGTCTTCATTTCGTATTCCGTGATCCGGGCGTCCTGCATCCTGGCCCTGAGGTCGGCAATGCGCCGATCGAGGGCCGAAGATATCCCTATTTCTCGCTTCGACATGGCAACACTCCTCCCCACCCTTGTTTGCCTCCCGCCTGTCCACTTTTATATGAGGGTCCGCGAATACAGCGGGCCGAACGCGCCGTGCGCGGGAAGGTTCCGAAAAGGCCGAGTAACGAAATAATACGCTGGCGCCGAGCCACGCCCGCGGACTTTTCTATATCAGACGCAGCTAATCCTTGACGCCGGCAGATGCCGCCCCAGAATCAGAGCATGGCAATAAAGTCGGCGACGAGGTGGCGGTCATGGCGACGGTGCTGAAGCGCGTCACGAAGGACCGCGTCAGCGTGTCGATCCCCGGTCTTCCGCATTCGGTCATTGATCCGGCAACCAGGCTGACCAGGGGCCAGCAGATGGAATTGCCCGGGGACGTTTCGCGGATCGACGGCGACAAGGTCACGGTGTCGCTCGGGCCAATGGTCACGGTGGATCTGGACAAGGCGGGCCTGGTGCAAAGCCGTGTCCCGCCGAAGCGAAGGACCGTCAGGATGTGAACAAGCGAAGCGCCACCGTCTCAGGGACCCAACCCCTTACACCCCAGCAGTGCAGAGCTGCACGAGCGATCCTGAAGTGGTCGCAGGTGCGACTCGCCGCGAAGTGCGGCCTCAGCGAAGGAACGATTGGCAGTTTTGAGAGCGGGCGAAGGATTCCCAGTCCCGCCAAGCTGGCTGCCATCCGTCGAGGCTTGGAGGCAGCGGGCGTGGTTTTCATCGATCAGAAGACCGCAGTGACAAAGAGCGGTCCGCCTCGCGAAACTATTAGTTGAACATAATTTAGATATCGCTGTTAGGCCGCAAAAGGGAGGCGCGCGATGTCACAACATGAAATCGGCGTTGTTTCGGACTGGTCGAAATTGGTGGCGGACGATCCTCTGATCGCCGCGGATATAACCCAGCGCCTTTCTGTGCTGCGCGCTTGCAATGACAACGCTGCCACCGCCGCCGACGTCCCGTCGCCCGGCACCGAAACATTTCGGGGTCCCGACATAACCAGCCTCGCAACACCCACCGAGTATCCTCGGCCGATCGTGCTCCTAGCGACGATCTATGCGTCGACGGTCCTGGGGGTAACGCTGCTTCTGGCGGCGGCGGTCTGAGCGCACGAGACCTGATACCGCTCTCTGAAAGCCCGTGTCTCCGGTATAAACCGTAACCTATGTGTCCGGAACGGACCGAAAGGCTTTGGCGATCCCGACAGGATTCGAACCTGTGACCATCGGCTTAGAAGGCCGGTGCTCTATCCAGCTGAGCTACGGGACCGCTGGCCGGCCGTTGGGCCGGCTGGATATTCTGGCGCCGGGCGCCGTTCAATGCGTCCAGGGCGTCCTGCGGTCATAGCGGAAATTCTCCGCATAGGAAATCTGGCGGCGCTTGGTCTCTTTCGGCTCTTCGACGCGGAAAGCGAGCCCTTGCTTTTCGGCGTAGGCGACCGCCTCTTCGCGCGTGTCGAAGCTAAGCCTGATCTGGCTTCTCATGTCTGCCGACGTCGTATAGCCCATCAGCGGGTCGATCTTCTTGCGCGACTCGGGATCGAATTCCAGCACCCAGTAACCGGTCTTGGCCTTGCCGGACTGCATCGCGGTTTTGGCTGGGCTGAAAATGCGCGCGGACATGGCCACCTCGTTGTTGTGCAAGGCAGCATCGCCACCCTTCGCCCGTCATTACTGCGCAATGCGCACGGCGGCAAGGTTTTTGCTCTCGCAGGTTTTTGCACTTGCCATGCACCACCGAAATGAATAGGCAACAGACCGTTCGGAGTGTAGCGCAGCCTGGTAGCGCATCTGGTTTGGGACCAGAGGGTCGGGAGTTCGAATCTCTCCACTCCGACCATCCCCTCACAGCCCAATGCCCGGCGCAGCCATACGGC
>NZ_RZRP01000916.1:0-2374 GCF_003997795.1 Mesorhizobium sp. M7A.F.Ca.US.005.03.2.1
ATAATAGAGGGGCACATCGCCCGCCTGCTTGCGCGTGGCGCGCGCTTCGTCGCGCAAGGCGCTGCGCTTGCTCGCGGCGAGCTGCGCTTCGGTGTCATCGCCTGGTTTACCGAAATCATCAGTTGGATAGTGATGCGTGCTGACGAAATCGGCGGGCAGTCCGCTGGTCCGGCAGAAATCCAGGAAATCCCCAATCCAGGCATTGTCGGCCGTTGCCGGGCCGCCGACCCGCAACAACTTGTCGACGCCCTTGATGGCTTCGACGGTGTAGCGATAGAGCTCGAAATAGTCGCTTTGCTTGCCGCTGCCGAAAGCGGTCAGGTTCGGCTCGTTCCAGACCTCGAAGAACCATTGGCGCACCTCGTCCAGCCCGTAGCGATCCACCCAGTGGCTGACAAGCTTGCGGATGAGCACCGCCCATTGCGCGTGGTCCTTTGGCGGCGAGACATTGGCGCGATAGTGGAAGACGGTCTTGTCGGCGGAGGCCAGGACACCGGGCATGAAGCTCAGTTCCACGAACGGTTTCATGCCGATCGAGAGCAGGAAGTCGAAAATCTGATCGGCATTGAAGAACGAGTAGAACAAGGTGTCGCCCTCGCCGATCAGCGTACCCATTTCGTCGCTTAAAATACTGTGGCAGCGGACATGGCGCATCCCGAGCTCGTCATGCGTGCGCTTCAGTTGCGCCTGCCAGTCGGCACGCAAGCCGAGCGTCGCGTGGCCGCTACCGACCGTGTGTTCCCAGAAATGCGGCAGTTGCGTCGCCGGTCCGTTCAGGTCGCATGAAAATGTCGCCGTCATCCAAGCCGCTCCTTGATCCTGTCCGCCACGCGCAGCGCGTTGGCGATGATCGTCAGTGTGGGATTGACCGCGGCGATCGAGGGAAAGAAGCTCGCATCCGCGACATAGAGATTGTCGACTTCATGGGCACGGCAATCGAGGTCGAGCACTGAGGCCGCGGGATCGGTCCCGAAGCGCGCGGTGCCGGCCTGATGCGCGGTGCCGCCGATCGGAATGCCGAGGCCGAAGTAAAGACTGCGCTCCAGCAGCACGGGGCGGGAGTCGGCCCTGCTCAATATATGCTTGAGTTTTTTCTTTAGACGGCGATGGGCTTCCAGATCGCTCACGGTGAATTCAAGGACGACGCGGCGGCCGTCGTAGCGAATGCGGTTTTCCGAGCGAGGGAGGTCCTCGGTCGAAAGCCAGAAATCCATCGAATGGCGCGCCATCTCCTGGAAGGGAAGCTTCGGCAGCCATTCCAGCCAGCGGGGCAATGCCTCGCCTCTGATCTGTGCTCCGTGTGAGGTGGCGCACATCTGGATCAGCCCGAGTGGGTAATCCCAATCGTCCGATCCGAAATAGAAGTCGGAAAGCGCGAGCGTCTTCTGGAAAATCGTGTCGTTCGGCTTGCGGGTCAAAGCCATCAGCACGGACTGATCGTGGCGCATGTAGTTGCGCCCGACCTGCCCGGAACCGTTGGCGAGACCTTCCGGATGCTTGGCGCTGGCCGATCGCAGCAGAAGCAGCGCCGTGGAGAGCGCACCGCAAGCCGCCACCACTATGGTGGCGCCATAGTGCACTTCCTCGCCGTCGCGCATCACAATCACGTCTGTCACTCTCCTGCCCGTCCCGTCCGTCTCGAGCCTCGTCACATAGGCGTTGGTCAGCAGCGACAGGTTGGGATACGATCTGAGCGCCGGATCGACGCATACCACCTGGGCGTCGGCCTTGCCGTTCAGCAGGCAGGGAAACCCGTCAAAGGCGTCGCAGCGGATGCAGGTGCTGGTCGGCGTGGCCCTGCCGTCCTTCTCTTGGAGAAGAATGCCGAGCGGCAGATGGAACGGGTGCAGCCCGTCATTGGCCAGGCTGTCGTGGAGTTCCTGGATGCGCGGCTCGTGCGACACCGGCGGATACGGAAAGGGGCCGCTGGCGGGCGGTTCGGTCGGGTCTTCGCCGCGCTGGCCATGTACATGGAACAGCCGTTCGGCCTCGGCATAGTAAGGTTCGAAGACCTCGTATCCGAGCGGCCATGCGGGAGAGACGCCGGCCTTATGGCGGACTTCGCCGAAATCGCGCTCGCGCATGCGAAAGAGCGCCCCGCCATAGACCTTGGAGTTGCCGCCGACATAGTAATGCAGGCCAGGGTGGAAACTCTCGCCGTCCCTGCCGTACCAGGTCTCCTTGGCCTGATAGGCGCCGTCCACGAACACCGTCCGTGCGTCCCAGTTGGCGCGCGAACGCGGCAGGTAGCCGCCGCGCTCTATGAGCAGGATGCGTTTTCCGGTCGGCGCCAGACGTTGCGCGAGCGAAGCCCCGCCCGGACCGCTGCCAATGACGATAACGTCGTACTGCCCGCCCATGACGTCAGCCGTTT
>NZ_RZRP01000917.1:0-2374 GCF_003997795.1 Mesorhizobium sp. M7A.F.Ca.US.005.03.2.1
GCTATGGGCGCATCTGCGCGAGGCCGGCCAGGCGCTCGACGCCGTCGTCATCGGCCTGGAGGCGCTGATGATCCTGCGTGCCGAAAAGGGTTTTATCGTCATCGGCAAGGACACCGACGGCACCACATTGCCGCATGATCTCGGCGTCCACGGTCCGCGGGCCAAACGCAAGACCGAGTTCGTCGGCCGCCGCTCATTGTTCACCGAGGAGGCGTCGCGTGACAATCGCATGCAGCTTGTCGGGCTGGCAGTGCCGCAAGGCGAAGCACCGCTGCCGACCGGCGCGCATGGCATCAAACGGATCGACGGCAGATTGCACAGCCAGGGCTTTGTCACCTCGAGCTACCAGAGCCCGACGCTTGGCCGCCCGGTTGCGCTTGGGCTGATAGAGCGCGGCGCGACGCGGCACGGCGAGACGATCGACATCCAGCATCTCGGCAAGATCAGCAAGGCGACGATTACCGCCCCTTGCGCCTTCGACCCGGCAGGAGACCGGCTGCATGCGTGATCTCGCGGAAAAATGGTCTGTTGCACCGGATTGGCAATCGGCGGTGATCAAGGTGCCCGGCCTTGTGGTACGCGCGGTCTGCGGCCTCAACCAGTTGCTGGTCAGCGGCGACCTCGACGCGTGGGCGCGGGCTTCGAGCGCCGACGGGAACGGAATCGGAGCCTTTGGCACCGCACAAGGTGACCGCTATGCGGCGCGGCTGGCGCGCGACCGGTTGCTCGTCGTCTCGAACAGCGTCCTCGCCATCGCGACGGGCTGGCATGCAGACGGGTTCGCGGTGACGGCGATCAGCGCCGGGCTGCAAATGTTCGAGGCCGAGGGCACGGCGCTCGACGCTTTCATCGCGCGTGGAACGACGCTCGATCCCAGCCAAGCGAGCGCCAGTGCAGCGCTCTCATTCGCAGGCATCAGCGCCGTCGTCTATCGCCGTGACGGCAAGCTGCGCATCCATGTCGATCGCGGTCTTGCCGCCTATCTCTGGACATGGATGGAAATTGCCGCCGGCAACATCGCCGCAGGATCAGCGAAGTAGCCGGTTACGGCTGGTCAGAGTGTGAACGACCAGAACAGGCAGGCCAGCGTCGCGGCGGCAAAGACGACGAAGAACAGGCTGCGCAGCAGGACGTTGCGGCGCAGCTCGTTCATGACGAAGTGACAACCGACGATCGCCGCGGCAAACAGGAACCGCCAGTTCAGCAATGTCCACACGGCGCTGCCCTGCCCGAACGCCCATCTGGCGACCAGACAGCCGACGATGGTCGCAAACAGTGCGATCACGGTCCAGAAAAGGGCGTCTGCGGCATGGGTCAGGACAATGCCGGCCGCCCTGATCGGCAGGATCATCATCAGCATCGCGCTGAAGAAATAGACGGCGGCAATCGGGATGAACACGCCGGCGTCGGCAATGCCGTCAAGGCGCCTGACGCCGATCGCGCCATAGGGATAGCCGTGCCTGGCGACAGCCAGGCTCAACGCCATGAGCAAGGCGGTCAGCACGGCGACCAATGCGAAGGATGTAAGGGCTTTGCTCATGACGTTCCTGTCCCAGACGAATCAGACAGGAACGGTTTTAGCGGTCGGTCGTAAATTGCGCGTAAGCGGGGGCGCTGCCCTCACGGATTTCGTTCAGTTCAATCTGGCTGACGACAGGCTATTCAGCGGCGATCCGGCCTGCCGAACGATTGGCCAGCACAAAGCCGACCTCGTCGACCGCCTGCGCCGCACGCTTAAGGATCGCCTCGGAGCGCAGCACGCCGTCGGTGAAATCCTTGTCGGTGGCGTAGACGGCGGTGGGCAGCGCAAAGGCCTCGAAGAAGCCGAACAGCGGCCGCAGCTGATGCTCGACGATCAAGGCATGGCGCTCGCCACCGCCGGTCGCCGTCAGCACGATGGGCTTTCCCCGCAATGCCGCCGGATCGATCAGATCGAAGAAATGCTTGAACAGGCCGGTATAGCTGCCCTTGTAGGTCGGCGAGCCCACGACAAACACGTCGGCGGCGAGGATTTGTTCCAGGATCGCGTGCGCCTGGCCGTCGAGATCGCGGGCCCATTTCGCCGTTCCCAGCGACGGCCCGAGATCCTCGATATCATAGGTGCTCGCCGATAGGCCGTGGCTGGCGGCGATGTCCCTGGCGACCAGATCGACGAAGGCGCGCGTCTTTGACGGCCTGGTGATGTTGCCGGAAAAGCCGACGACTGTTGGGTTTGACATGGCAGTGGGCCTCTTGAATGGTCGAAGGTTTGACGTGGCGGGCCGCCAGCCACGGCCTATCGGCGAGCACCTATGATATCGAGGATCTCGGGCCGTCGCTGGGAACGGCGAAATGGGCCCGCGATCTCGACGGCCAGGCGCACGCGATCCTGGAA
>NZ_RZRP01000918.1:0-2360 GCF_003997795.1 Mesorhizobium sp. M7A.F.Ca.US.005.03.2.1
AGCAAAAAGACGGCACGTTCGGACCTCGACGAAGCCGCCCTCTACTTCCACAAGCACCCAAGGCCGGGAAAGCTCGAGATACAGGCGACCAAGCCGCTCGGCAATCAGCGCGACCTCGCGCTCGCCTATTCCCCCGGCGTCGCCGCCCCCTGCCTGGAAATCCGCGACGATCCGGCGACCGCCGCCGACTACACCGCACGCGCCAATCTGGTCGGTGTCGTCACAAACGGATCGGCCGTGCTCGGCCTCGGCAATATCGGCCCGCTGGCCTCCAAACCGGTCATGGAAGGCAAGGCCGTCCTGTTCAAGAAGTTCGCCGGCATCGATGTCTTCGACATAGAGATCGACGCGCCCGCTATCGAGCGCATGGTCGAGACGATCTCGGCCCTCGAGCCGACTTTCGGCGGCATCAATCTCGAGGACATCAAGGCGCCGGAATGCTTCGAGGTCGAGGAACAGCTGAAGGCCCGCATGGGCATACCGGTGTTCCACGACGACCAGCACGGCACAGCCATCATCGTCGCTGCCGCCGTGCTCAACGGGCTGGAGTTCGCCGGCAAGACCATATCGGACATCAAGATCGTCACCTCCGGCGCCGGGGCTGCCGCCCTTGCCTGCCTCAACTTGCTGGTCTCGCTCGGCGCCAAGGTCGAAAACATCTGGGTCACCGACCGTTTCGGCGTCGCCTACAAGGGCCGCACCGATGAGATGGATCGCTGGAAAGACCCCTATGTGAAGGACACCGAGGCGCGCACGCTGGCCGACGTCATTTCGGGCGCCGACGTCTTCCTCGGCCTGTCGGCGGCAGGCGTACTGAAGCCGGAACTGCTCCAGCACATGGCGCCGAAGCCGCTGATCCTGGCGCTGGCCAACCCCAATCCGGAGATCATGCCGGAAATAGCGCGTGCAGCGCGTCCGGATGCGATGATCTGCACCGGCCGGTCCGATTTTCCCAATCAGGTCAATAACGTACTGTGTTTTCCTTACATTTTTCGCGGTGCGCTCGACTGCGGCGCCAGCGCCATCAATGAGGAGATGAAGATGGCGGCGGTGCGGGCAATCGCAGCGCTCGCACGCGAGGAACCTTCGGACGTCGCGGCCCGCGCCTATTCCGGCGAGACGCCGATCTTCGGCCCTGAATTCCTGATCCCTTCGCCCTTCGATCCGCGGCTGATCCTGCGCATAGCGCCCGCGGTCGCCAAGGCAGCCTGCGACACCGGCGTCGCGACGCGGCCGATCACCGACTTTGCTGCCTATATCGACAAGCTGAACCGCTTCGTCTTCCGCTCCGGCCTGGTGATGAAGCCGGTGTTCTCGTCCGCCAAGGCATCGAGCGCCAAGCGCGTCATCTATGCCGACGGCGAGGATGAGCGCGTGCTGCGGGCTGCCCAGGTGGTGCTCGAGGAAGGCATCGCCGAGCCGATCCTGATCGGCCGCCCGCACGTCATCGAAGTGCGCCTGAAGCGCTACGGCCTGCGCATCAAGCCCGGGGTCGATTTCGGCCTCATCAACCCGGAAGACGATCCGCGCTACCGCCACTATGTCGACCTTTTGATCGAACTCGCCGGCCGGCGTGGCGTGACGACGGAGGCCGCGCGCACCATGGTGCGCACCGACAACACGGTGATCGCAGCACTTGCGCTGAAACGCGGCGATGCCGACGCCATGGTCTGCGGCCTCGAAGGTCGGTTCGAGCGGCATCTGCGCAACGTCACCTTGATCATCGGCCCCCGCGCCGGCATCAAGGACCACGACCTGTCGACGCTTTCAATGCTGATCTCGCAGCGCGGCATCATCTTTCTGACCGACACCCACGTCTCCGTCGACCCGACGGCGGAAGAAATCGCCGAGATGACGGTGCTGGCGGCGGAAGAAATCCAGCGCTTCGGCATCGAGCCGAAGGCAGCACTCTTGTCGCATTCCGATTTCGGCTCGCGCGATTCGCCCAGCGCCCTGAAGATGCGGCAAGCAGCGGCGATCCTGGCGCGCATCGCGCCTGACCTTGAATGCGATGGCGAGATGCATGCGGACACTGCTCTGTCGGAGCACCTGCGCCAGCGCGTCTATCCCCATTCGAGACTGAAGGGCGAAGCCAATTTGCTGGTGTTCCCCAACCTCGATTCGGCCAACATCACGCTGACGGCGCTCAGAACCATGACGGATGCGCTGCATGTCGGGCCGATCCTGCTCGGCACCGACATGCCGGCGCATATATTGACGCCGTCTGTCACCTCGCGCGGCGTCGTCAACATGACGGCGCTTGCCGTGGTCGAAGCCGCCCACAAGGCACAAGCGGTCGTCAATCTGGGCTGAACACGGATTTCGCGGTAAACTGCAGTTAACCGCGAACACGGTAGCCT
>NZ_RZRP01000919.1:0-2353 GCF_003997795.1 Mesorhizobium sp. M7A.F.Ca.US.005.03.2.1
ACCGTATCCAGGCGATGCTCGGCAACGAAGAGCTGATCGCCGATTGGGTCAAGCAATCCGTCTGGTCGGGCTGGCATGTCTCGGGCACCTGCAAGATGGGCGCCGACAGCGATCCGCTGGCGGTGCTCGACGCCGAATGCCGCGTCCGCGGTGTGCAGGGCCTGCGCGTCGTCGACGCCTCTATCATGCCGACGATCGTCGCCGCCAACACCAACATCACCACCATCGCCCTCGCTGAAAAGGCGGCGGACCTGATTTTGCATTCCCGACAATAGCAAAGGACCCCCAAGACTATGCGCAAGAACAAGGTGAAGGATATCTGGGCCGCCGGCGGCGAAGTGGTGACGGGCTGGCTCGGCATTCCGTCGTCGATATCGGCGGAATTGATGGCGCAGCAGGGCTGGGACGCGCTGACGGTCGACCTCCAGCATGGCGCGACCGACTATGTCGATGCGGTGCCGATGCTGCAGGCGATTTCGACGACCGATACGACGCCGATGGTGCGCGTGCCGTGGAACGATCCGGCGATCATCGGCAAGGTGCTCGACGCCGGCGCCTATGGCGTGATCTGCCCGATGGTCAACACCGCCGAGGAAGCGGACGCCTTCGTCAAGGCCTGCCGCTATTTCCCCAAGGGCGGCCGCAGCGTTGGTCCGCTGCGCGCTTCGCTCTACGCCGGCGCGGACTATTTCCAGCATGCCAACGACACCATCATCACCATGGCGATGATCGAGAGCGAGCAGGCGGTGAAGAATCTGGAAGACATACTGAAGACGCCGCACCTCGACGCCATCTTCGTCGGCCCGTCGGACCTTGCGGTGACTATGCGCGAGGCGCCAGGCTTCGATCCGCGCTATCCCGCCGTCTACGAGGCGATCGAATACATCGCCGCCAAGTGCAAGGAAGCCGGCGTCATTCCCGGCATCCATTGCGGTTCGGTCACCTATGGCGTCGACATGCGCAAGATGGGCTATCGCTTCATGGCCTACCTCTCTGACTTCCGCATGCTGCAGCAGATGGTGGCGCGTTCGCTGCCGGCCTTCCGCGCCGGCACGCCGAGCGCGATCGCGCCCTGATCGGCAAAATCCGGATCGATCGCCATGACATCGACAGGCACGCTGCGCAGCAAGGTGACGGTCATCGGGGCCGGCATCATTGGCGTCTGCACCGCGAACTATCTGCTCGAGCAGGGTTTTGCCGTCGAGGTGGTCGATCCGGCCTTGCCGGGATCTGAGGAGCAATGCTCCTTCGGCAATGCCGGTGGCATCTGCCCGGGATCGTGCATCCCGAATTCGATGCCGGGCGTGCTGCGCAATGTGCCGAAATGGCTGATGGACCCGGAAGGGCCGTTGATCGTGCGGCTGGCCTATCTGCCGCACGCGCTTCCCTGGCTGCTGCGCTTCCTGGCCGCCAGCCGCAAACCGCGCGTCGAGGAGATATCGGCGGCGATGCGCTCGCTGCACCGCTACACATTCGAATGCTACGAGCCGCTGATCAAGGCTGCCGGCTGCGAGGACCTTTTGCAGAAGCGCGGCCAGCTGTTCGTCCACGAAACGGCCGACGGGCCGTCCAAGGGCGCTTATGGTCTGGGGCTTCGCCGCGACCACGGCGTCAAGGTGGACATCCTCGATGCCGACGAAATCCGGCGACTCGAACCGGCGCTGGCGCCGATCTTCAAGAGCGCCGTCTATCTGCCCGAACAGGGGCAGTGTCCAAATCCCGGCCGGCTTGTCGCCAGGCTCGCCGAGCATGCGGCGCGTCAGGGCGCTCGTTTTGTGCGCGCGAAGGTGCTCGGCTTCGACATGGCGGCCAACGGCCCATCGGCGCTGCGGCTTGAAGGCGGCGGGCGCATGCCGGTCGAGACCGTGGTGCTTTGCGCCGGCGCCTGGTCGGGCGATCTTGCCCGCAAGCTTGGCGACCGCATTCCGCTCGAGAGCGAGCGCGGCTATCACATCATGGTCAAGGGTGCCGATACCGGCTTGCGTATCCAGACCATCTCGGCCGACCGCAAGTTCGTCGCTTCGCCGATGGAGGACGGGCTGCGCATCGCCGGCAATGTCGAGTTCGCCGGCCTGAAGGCGCCTGCGAACATGCACCGGGCGGACGTTCTCCTCAAACAGGCGCGGTCGATGTTCAGGAAACTGGAGGTCGGCGAGGTCACGCGCTGGATGGGGCATCGTCCCGGCACGCCCGACAGCATCCCGGTCATCGACCGGGCGTCGCGGGCCAAAAATGTCATCTACGCCTTTGGCCACGGCCATCAGGGCCTGATCGGCGGCGCCGTCACCGGTAAGATCGTGTCGCAGCTTGCCGCCGGTCTGCCGCCGGCGATCGATCTGACGCCGTTCCAGGC
>NZ_RZRP01000091.1:0-12063 GCF_003997795.1 Mesorhizobium sp. M7A.F.Ca.US.005.03.2.1
GTAGCGGTCGATATCGGTTTCCGACATGTCGTAATAGCCGAGCGGGCGCGGCAGCTGCGTCAGCGTCGGGGTGATGAAGACATCGTAGGCGCCAAGGTCGCCGACGATGTCGCGGCCGACCTGCCTGAGCTGCTCGACGTCGGAGATGTGCCTGGTGCCGCTGGTCGCACGGCCACGCTCGATGATCGCAAAGGTCACCGCCTCGACATCGCCCGGTGTCACCGGCCGCCCCATCACCGTTTCAAGGTAGTCGAAGGTCGCCGCCGTCTGCACGCAGGTCATGTTGGTGTAGGTCTTCCACACAGCATCGGCGTCGAGCGGCATGTCATGCTCCTCGACATGGTGGCCGAGCCGCTCGAGCGTCCCCACGGTCTCCAGCACCGCCGCCTTCACCTCCGGATCGATCGCGGTGCCGTTGGGCGGCGTGACGGAAAAGCCGATGCGCAGCTTCGTTGGCGCCCGCGCCGACAGGCTGAGCCAGCTGCCATCAGGAACCGGCGGCGTGTAGGGGTCGCCCGGCAGCGCGCCGGCGACCGCGTCGAGATAGGCCGCCGTGTCACGCACCGTGCGCGAGCAGCAAAGAAAATAGGCGCCGCCATACCAATAGTCGCCGAACGGCGCGAGGCTGACGCGGCCGCGCGACGGCTTCAGGCCGACGATGCCGCAGCAGGAGGCCGGGATGCGGATCGAGCCGGCGCCATCGCTGGCTTCGGCGATCGGCACCATGCGCGAAGCAATCGCCGCGGCCGCTCCGCCGCTGGAGCCGCCGGGCGTGATGCCTTCCTTCCACGGGTTCTTCGTCGCGCCGTAGAGCTTTGGCTCGGTGGTGATCGACCAACCGTTCTCCGGCGCGTTCGACTTGCCGACCAGCACCAGCCCGGCCGCCTTCATGCGGCGAACCACTTCGGTGTCGAAATCGGCGACGACATCTTTCAGGTAGAATGAGGAGTTGGTGTTCGGCGCCCCGGTCCAGGACGAGGCCAGCTCCTTGAGCAGGAATGGCACGCCGGCGAAGGGCGCTGATGTGTCGACCGTCTGCGCCTGGGCGCGCGCCATGTCGTAGAGGCGATGGATGACCGCATTGAGCGTCGGGTTGAGCCGATCGACCAGCGTGATCGCCGCTTCCACCAGCTCCGCCGGGGTAACGTCGCCGCGCTTCACCAGCGCCGCAAGGTCCAGCGCGTCGGACTCGGCATAGGTTTTCAGCAGACTGTCGGTGACGGCGGCCATATCTCTCTCCTTCGGCGGATAGCTTGTGTTGATGCTGCTCCTGCGGAGAACTGTATTGGGGCATCGGCCCCCTCACCCAGCCTCCGCTTCGCTCGGCTGACCTCTCCCCGAGGGGAGAGGAGACTTGCAGCGCCAGCGCCACCCTCTTCTCCCCAACGGGGAGAAGGTGGCCGCGAAGCGGCCGGATGAGGGGGCTGGCGCGACTTCAGGCCAGGTCGATGGTGCGCCCCAGTGCGATGCTCTGCTCGGCGGCCAGCACGATGCGCAGACTGTTGACCGCCGCATCCATCTGCTCGGTGAGGTCGAGATCCTCGCGGATGGCGCGCAGGAAGAAGGCCTGCTCGCGATCGCACAGTTCCTGGTGGCCGGGTTCGTCCTCCATGCTGACGATCTCGTCGGGTTTGGAGAAATTCTTGTCGCCGTCGACAGCGGCATAATGGATCTTCAGCGCATCGGTCTTGGTGTGGCGGTCGATGTCGGCGGAATTCGAAACCTCTGCCAGCTCGGCAACACTGCTTGCCTGCTGGCCGGCGACGATCGACACCGCGCCCTTGGGGCCGACGACGTCCTTCACGAAATAGGCCGTCTCGCTCATCATCGGGCCCCAGCCCGCCTCGTACCAGCCGACCGAACCGTCATCGAAGGTGACGTGCAGATGGCCGTAATTCTGCTTGTCGGCTTCCGCCCAGAGCTTGGCGCCGATGCCGTGCACGCGCACCGGCTTGGCGCCGGTCAGCTGGCACATGACGTCGACATAGTGGACGCCGCAATCGACGATCGGGATCAGCGAATCGATCAGGTTCTTGTGCCAGTGCCAGGCGCTGCCGCTGCTCTGCTGGTTGAGGTTGAGCCGCATCACCAGCGGCTTGCCGAGCGTCTTGCCGACCTCGATGAACTTGATCCACGACGGATGCACGCGCAGAATATAGCCGAGCACCAGCTTGCGGTTCTTGGCCCGCGCCGCCGCGACCACCTTCTCGGCATCCTCGTTGTTGGTGGCGAGCGGCTTTTCCATGAACACATGGCAGTTGGCGGCGATTGCCTTCAGCGCGTATTCGGCGTGGGTGTTCGGCCAGCTGTTGATCGAGACGGCGTCCGCTTTTGTTTCCTTCAGCGCCTGGTCGAAATCCTCGTAGAGTGGGTAGCCGGCTAACTCTTCCGGAATCTTCGTGTTGCTCTTGATCGACCGGCTCATGATGCCGACGATCTCGAAACCGTCGAGCCGGTGATAGGCGCTGGCATGCGACGCACCCATATTGCCGAGACCCACCACCAGCACTTTTACCTTGTCGGACACCGAATATCTCCCAGGTTTTGATTGAATTGTGCGCGGCGATCGGTTGCCGCTCGTATGTCTATCCGAGACAATCACCTCAGGTCAGCGCCGCCGCTCATTGCCCGGCCCTTTCCTCTCCCCCGTCGATCGGGGGAGAGGTGTCGAGCGAAGCTCGACGGAGTGGGGGTCGAGACCCTCGCCGCGCGCTTGAGGTCTCTTGCTCGTCAGATTGTGCCTGTCTTGTGGCGACTGCGCGTTTGACGAACGCCTTTCCCCACTCCGTCGCCGCTTCGCGGCGCCACCTCTCCCCCCTCCGGAGGGAGAGGAAAGGAGCCAAGGCAGGGTAATGGAGGGCGGCCGACATGACCCGTTGCGCAGCCCTACTTCACCGCCGAATCGAACAGATGCGCCTTGATCTTCTCGACATCGAGCGCGGCAAAACCTTCCGACAGCTTGACGCCGTCGGCATCGGCCTTGACCTTGGCCTTGTCGAAATCATTGGCCGGGCCGATCAGATCGTTGGTGCAGACATCCTCGGCCTTCACCGGAGCGGTGATCTGGCCGATCTTGTGGATTTCGTCGAAGAAGCCCTGCCAGCTCGCCATGTCGTGCGAGCCCCAGCCGCCGCGCTTGTCCATGTCGCCGCGGAAAACGTTGATCTGCTGCAGGATCGAGGTGGTGCCGAGCTCCGGCCCGAGATTCTTGGCCAGCGTCGGGAACTGCTCGAACACCGCTTCGACCGCCGCGCGTGGATTCTGGTAGCCGAATTCGAGGCCCATCGCCCAGCCGCGCAGGTACTTTTCCAAAAACGCCTTGCGGTCGGGATCCTCGAGATCGGCGGCACGCACGACGAAGGTGTTGGCCGGCAGCTTCGAATTCTGCACGCCGAGCCAGTATTCGAAGTCGAGCCCCTTGGCGATCCATTCGGCGCGCAGCCCTTCCCACGACAGGGCGGCGTCGCCCTGGCCGCCGGCCAGCGCCGTTCCCCAGGTCGGCCAGCCGGCCTCGACATATTTCACCTTCTTGATGTCGACGCCCTGCGCGGCCAGCAGCGGGTCGGTGATCGACTGCCAGGCGGCGGAGCCGAGCAGGATGGTCTTGCCTTCCAGCTTCTTCAGGTCGTTCGATCCCTCGCCCTTGCGGAAGGCGATGCTGAACGTGTCGCGCGCGCCCATATGGAACACCGACTTCAGCTTCATGCCGTTCTGGATGGCGAAGGAGAACACGCCGGGCGACGGGAAGCCCATATCGGCCTGGCCGACATCGACGAACTTCACCGTCGCGGTGCCGTCCGATGGTCCCGGCTGCATGTCGGTGTCCAGCCCGTCGAAATAGCCGGCCTTCTTGGCCGCCCAGTAGGGATAGTCGTCGAGCACTTCGAGCGTGCCGCGCGGCGAGATCCAGGTGAATTTTCCGTAGGGTTCGGCCCTGGCCTTCGGGCCGGTGGCGCCAAGCGCCGTCGCCGTCACCAGCCCGGCGCCGGTGACCTGCAGGAAGTAGCGGCGGCTGATCCCCGCCGGGTTGATCGAGTTCTCTTTGGTCATGGCATTCCCCTTTTTTGTTGATGTCAGTCTCTTGCCGCCCGCCTCCCGGGCGCCGTCATATCCCTGTGTTCAAGCCTCCCAGCTCGCCCATTTCTTGCCGATCAGGAAGAACAGCACGTAGATCAGGATGCCGAGCGTCGACAGGATCAGCACCACCGCGAAGAACTGCGGCATCTGGATCATCGACGAATAGGTGGTCAGCCGGTTGCCGAGGCCGAAACCGCCGCCGACCATTTCCGCGCCGACCGCGGTCAGCAGGCCGAAGATGGCGCCGATCATCAGCCCGACCAGGATCATCGGCAACGCCATCGGCGCACGGATCTTCCAGAAGATCTGCAGGGTGCTGGCGCCATAGGAACGCGCCAGCGCGATCTTGGCGCTGTCGACGCGGCGAAAGCCTGTCGCCGCATTGATCATCACCATCGGCCCGGCGGCCAGTGCCACCGCGATGATGCGCGGCGTGTAGCCGAAGCCGAAGCGCAGGATCAGAAGCGGCACCAGCGCCAGCATCGGCGTGGTGACCAGAAGCAGGATGTAAGGCGCGACGATTTTTTCCGCGAACGGGAATTGGGTGATGACGGCGGCCAGCACCAGGCCGATGATGGCGCCGATGGTGAAGCCGGACACCAGCTCGACCAGCGTGTAGCCGAGATGCGGCGCGATCAGCGGAAACTCGTCGAACAGCGCATAGGCGATCGAGCTCGGCGGTGGCATGATATAGAGCGGCACGTGGAACAGCCGCCGCGCCAGTTCGATGCCGCCGATGATGATCACCGCCACGGCAAGAATGGCCGCCACCTCCTTGCCCGACTTGATGCCGGGGCCGCTGGCGAAGGCGGACAGGTTGGTCAGGCTGACCTCATGGCCATCGCCCGCCTTGGCGCCCGACTTGGACTTTGAGAATTCCGGAATGGCATCGCCCCCGCTCACGGCCTGATCCTCACGATTTCGGCGCTCGGGCGCTCCGGCGCTTTTGGCCGCGTGCGTTCGCCGACAATGTCCATCTTGATCCGGTTGGTGAGGTCGAAGACCTCCTTCGTCGCCATGATCTCCAGCGAACGCGGCCGTGGGAACGGCACGCGGTATTCCTTGGCGACCCGTCCCGGCCGGGCGCTCAGCACCACCACCCGGTCCGAGAGAAAAATCGCTTCCTCAATCGAGTGGGTGATGAAGACGATGGTTGTCTTGGTGTCGAGCCAGATCTCCTCGACCAGCCGGTTCATCTCCTCGCGGGTGAAACTGTCGAGCGCGCCGAACGGCTCGTCCATCAAAAGCACCGAGGGCTTTAGCGCCAGCGCCCGCACGATCGCCGCGCGCTGCTGCATGCCGCCCGACAGCTCGCGCGGAAACTTGCCGCCGAAGCCATCGAGTCCGACCCGGTTGAGCAGATGCGCGATCCACGCCCGGTCCGGCTTCTCGCCCTTGATCTCGAAGGGGAAGCGGATGTTGGCGTCGAGGTTGCGCCACGGCAGGAGGTTCGCCTCCTGGAAGACGATGCCGATATCGGGATGCGGACCGGTGATGGCCTTGCCGTCGAGCCGGATCTCGCCGCTGGTCAGGCTGTGCAGGCCCGACATCGACCACAAAAGCGTGGTCTTGCCGCAGCCGGAAGGGCCGACGATCGAGACGATTTCATTGACGCTGACATCGACGCTGCAGCGGTCCAGCGCCAGCAGGTCGCCGGAGGCCGTGTGATAGATCTTGGTCGCTGCCTGCACGCCAAGCTTCGGCTTTTTTGCATCGCCCGTGTTCATCTGCCCCCCGGGAAGATTGCGCGATGATCCATTGGCTCATCCCCAGCGAAAATCAGTCTGTAACTATCCTACTTTCCTGTCAAGCGCCGACGATAGCAGCCGTATCACGAAAATCGATTAGTATACCTATCATGTTGTTTTAATGTCGGTTTTACGGCCTTGAAATGCATGTTGCTTTCCTACATACTTCGGAACTGACACGGACCGGAGAGGAACGGAGGAAGGTGAGCTTTCCCCAACGACACGCTGCGGTTGCGATCCGGTCGGGCACGTGGAGCCAGGGCGTGCAAACATGCTAAGACGACAGCCTCGCAACCCAGGGAAAGACCAGGACCCCATGACCGACGCTGGCAGCCAGGACGAGCCTGTTCCAGGCCCCGATACCGAGGGACGCGATCCTGTCCGGCGCATCCCCGACATCATCTCGCTGGTCAAGGATTCCTACAGCGAATTGCGCCCAGCCGAACGGCGTGTCGCCGATGTCGTTCTCGACGACGTCAAATATGCCGTCGACGCCTCCAACGCCGCCCTTGCCCAGCGCGCCGGGGTCAGCGAACCGACGGTGACCCGGTTCTGCCGCGCCATCGGCTGCGAGGGCGTGCGCGATTTCAAGCTGAAGCTGGCGCAGAGCCTCGTCGTCGGCGCGCTCTACCTGGCCAAGTCGCCTTCCGTCAGCAATGACAATGGCATGCCGTTCTGGAACGTCGTGTTCGGCGAGGCGCGCCGGGCGCTGCAGGAGGCCGAGCGGCAGCTCGACCCTGCGCAGCTGCAGAAAGCCGCCGAGCTGATCGCCAAGGCGCGCCAGGTCACGGTCTTCGGCCTCGGCGGCAGCTCCTCGGCGCTGGCGCAGGAAACCCAATACCGGCTGTTCCGCTACGGCATCACGGTCAGCGCCCAGTGCGATCCCTATCTGATGCGCATGACCGCCTCGACGCTCAAGCCCGGCGATCTGGTGATCGCCATTTCGGCGACGGGACGCACCCGCGAGGTGATCGAGGCCGTCGAGCTCGCCAAGCATTACCGCGCCAATGCGATCGCCGTGACCGCGCCCGACACCGAGCTCGCCCGCACCTGCGACGTCAGGTTGACGGTGGCGGTGCCGGAATATCCCGACACGCTGAAGCCGACGGCATCCCGCTTCGCCTTCCTGGCGGCGATCGACCTGCTGGCGGTGGCCTCCGCCTACAAGCTCGACGGCTCGGCCCGCGAGACGGTGCGCCGCATCAAATACAACGCCCAGATCCACCGCACCGGCAAGGAGATGGAGCCGCTCGGAGACTAGCTCCCTTCTCCCCGTTCACGGGGAGAAGGTGCCGGCAGGCGGATGAGGGGCAGCGCCGGGTTCGACAGTTGCCATTCCAACACAGATTAGACGCACGCAGGAAGAGGGAAAGAGATGCTCGAAATAGCACCCACGAAACAGGCAGCCGCATGGCTCGAATCCCTGGCGCAGGCACTCGCAGCCGGCGACGTGGCGGCGGCGAGCAACCTCTTCGTCGACGATTGCTACTGGCGCGATCTCCTGACCTTCACCTGGAACATCACGACCATGGAAGGCCGCGCGGCGATCGCCGACATGCTGGCGACGACGCTGGCGACGGCCAAGCCGAGCGCGTGGCGGCTGACCGGCGAGGCGACCTCGGACGACGGCACCATCGAGGCGTGGTTCAGCTTCGAAACCGTGGTGGCCAGGGGGGAGGGCATCATGCGGCTGCGCGACGGCCGCTGCCGGACATTGTTCACGGCGATGGCCGACCTCAAGGGCTTCGAGGAGCGCAAGGGCGCGGCGCGGCCGCTCGGCGTGCGCCACAAGGCCGATCCCCAGCGCGAGACCTGGTCGGAGGCGCGGGCGCGCGAGACGCGCGAACTCGGCACTGATGAACAGCCCTATTGCCTGGTCATCGGCGGCGGCCAGGGCGGCATCATGCTGGGGGCGCGACTGCGCCAGCTCGGCGTGCCGGCCATCGTCATCGAGAAGAATGCCAGGCCGGGTGACTCCTGGCGCAACCGCTACCGCACGCTCGTGCTGCACGATCCGGTCTGGTACGACCATCTGCCCTACATTCCCTTCCCCGAAAACTGGCCGGTGTTCACGCCCAAGGACAAGATGGGGGACTGGCTGGAAATGTATACGCGCGTCATGGAGCTCAACTACTGGGTCGCCACCAAATGCCTCAGCGCCAGCTATGACGAGGCCGAAAAAGTCTGGACCGTGGTCGTCGACCGCGTCGGCCGGCAGATCACGCTGAAGCCCAAGCACATCGTCTTCGCCACCGGCGCCTACGGCCCGCCACGGCGGATCGATCTGCCGGGTGCCGGCCGGTTCAAGGGCGAGTTGCTGCACTCCAGCCAGTATGCCAGCGGCGACAAATTCCGCGGCAGGAAGGTCGCCGTCATTGGCGCTGCAAGCTCCGGCCACGATGTCTGCGTCGACCTCTGGGAGAGCGGCGCCGAGGTCACCATGATCCAGCGTTCGCCGACGACAGTGGTCAAGTCGGACACGCTGATGGAAGTGGGCTTCGAGATCTTCTCGGAAGACGCACTGGCGCGCGGCATCACCACCGAGAAGGCCGACATGATCGTCGCCTCGACGCCGTTCGCGCTGGTGCCCAAGGGCCAGCGGGCGCTTTACGAGGTGATCAAGGCGCGCGACGCGGCCTTCTACGACCGCCTGCGCGCCGCCGGCTTCGCCATCGATTTCGGCGACGACGAGACCGGCCTGTTGATGAAGGCCTACCGCACCGGCTCCGGCTACTACATCGATGTCGGCGCCTCCGACCTGATCATCGACGGCAAGATCGGCATCCGCAGCGGCGTCGCCATCAAGTCGCTGACCCCGAGCGGCATCCTGTTCGAGGACGGCAGTGAACTCGCCGCCGACGCCATCATCGCCTGCACCGGCTATCAGTCGATGAACGAGAATGTCGCCGCGATCGTCTCGCGCGAAGTCGCCGACAAGGTCGGCCCGTGCTGGGGTCTTGGCTCGGGCGTCAAGGGCGACCCCGGCCCCTGGCAAGGCGAGCTGCGCAATATGTGGAAGCCGACGGCGCAGGAAGCGCTCTGGTTCCACGGCGGCAATCTGGCGCTGTCGCGCTTCTATTCCAAATATGTCGCGCTGCAGGTCAAGGCGCGGATGGAAGGCATTGAGACGCCGGTTTACGGGGCGGTGAGCAACGCCGGGTAAAGTCGACCCCCACTCTGTCGAGCTTCGCTCGCCACCTCTCCCCCGATCGACGGGGGAGAGGAACGGCGCGAGTTCATCGGCCTTGGCTCCCTTCCTCTCCCTCCAGAGGGGGGAGAGGTGGCGCTGCGAAGCGGCGACGGAGTGGGGGAAGCCGTTCGCCAAACGCGCAGCCGCCCCAAGACAGGCACAAGCTGGCGAGATCAGCTAGTCGTGCCGATGCCCAAAGTGCCTCGCCGCAACCTCGACATGGGTATGCGCGGCATGCGCCACAAACCGCTCAGTCTCGCTGACATCGTTGACCGCTTCGTTCGGCCACCAGGTGCCGCCGATAACGATGCCTTCGCACACCAGCCTCTGGTCGGCGACCAATGACGCGCCGACCGCGTCGACGAAGGTGAAGCGGCCCGGGCGCTGACGGAGCACGGCGACGTCGCCGACCGTGCCGATGGCCAGTGTGCCCAGGTCAGGCCGCGCGATCGCCTGCGCCGGCGCTTGCGTGGCGGCGCGCAGGACCTCGACCAGCGGCATGCCGAGCGCCAGGAGCTTCGACATGCAGACGAGGATGTCGAAGGCGGGACCGTCGACGCAGTAGAGATGCACGTCGCTCGAGATCACGTCGGGCGCCAGCCCTTCTTCGAGCATGGCGCGGGCGACGGCGAAATCGAACGAGCCCATGCCGTGGCCGATGTCGAAGATGACGCCGCGCTCGCGCGCCAGCCGCATGTCGGGCCGCACCGCGCCGGAAGCGAACACCGGCGCATTCGGGAAAGGCCGGAAGCAATGGGTGAGAATGTCGCCCTTGCGCAGGCGCGGCAGCACTTCCGAGCGGCCGGGCGGCGGTTCGTCGATATGCGCCATCAGCGGCAGGCCGGCCTGGTCGGCGGCCTCCAGCGCCAGATCCACCGGCGCGATGCCGCTGGTGCCGCCGGCATGCTTGCCCGAGCGAACCTTTACGCCGACCACGACATCGCGGTGCTCGCGCACCGCAGCCACAACCTCGCGCGGCTCGCAGAGCCTGAGATCGCTGCACTCGCCGACCGACACCGTCTGCGAGAAGCCGAAAATGCCGGCAAAGGAAATGTTGACATAGGCCAGGATGCGAACCTTCGAGCGCTCCATGACATGGCGGCGGAAGCCGAGGAAATTGCCGGCGCCCGCACTGCCGGCATCGATGAAGGTGGTGGTGCCGCTCTTGGCGGCCAGCCGGTCGGCATCGACGCCAAGCGACGTGCCGCCCCAATAGACGTGGCTGTGCAGGTCGACCAGGCCCGGCGTGACGATGCAGCCGGCGGCATCGACGATCTGCGCGGCGCTGTCCGCCGGGATATCGGCGTCGACCGCGGCAACGCGGCCATTGGCGATGGCGACATCGCGCAGCGAGTCGAGGCCAGCGGCCGGATCGATCAGCCGTCCGCCCTTCAGCAGGAGGTCGAATTGCATGGGGTAACCTCCGCTCGTTGCTTTGCTTACAGAGGCCGATAGGCGACCGCCTCGACCTCGATCTTGATATCGATCATCAGCCGCGATTCGACCGTGGTGCGGGCCGGCGGGTTCTTCGGAAAGTGCCTGGCATAGACCGCGTTGAAGGCGCCGAAATCGCGCGCGTCTTCCAGCCACACGGTGGTCTTCACCACATCGTCCATGGTGCAGCCGGCCAGCGCCAGCGCGGCCTTGACGTTGGCGAGCACCTGCTCGGTCTGTTCCGATATGCCGCCCTTGACCACGATGCCGTCGCTGCCGACGGGAACCTGGCCCGAGACATAGACGAGATCGCCTGCCCGCACGGCGGGCGACAACGGCACATGCGACGTTCCAAAACACTGTTTCGGCAAGGGACAAGCCTCCTCTGATGACAGGACGGGGTGCCATTGCAGCGCCCGCTTCGATCGACATTTACGCCGATCCGGCCGATCCTCATAGGGGCCTTGTTGGAAAGCAACATTCTTGGAAATCTGCGTTGCTTTATTACAAGAGCCCTTGCATCGTACGCGCTGACGGGCGGCTTGGAAGCCGCACCGCACAGACGCATTTGCCAGAGCGGAGATACCAGCAATGACCTACGACAAGAACCCGTTTCCATCAGGCGATGCCGATCGCCACGCGCTCTGGGAAATGCTGGTGCGGCGCGACATCGACGCTTTCATCGGCCAGGACTGGGCTATGGTCGAGGATGATTTCGTCGCCGAGAGCTTCTTCGGCATGCATGCGCATTTCCTGCACAACGCCGACGCCTGGCGGCTGCAGTTTCCAAGGCTCGAAGTCTATCGCGACGAATGGCTGCGCCAGGCCGAAGAGACGGCGGCGACCAAATTCGCCGAGCCGCTGCGCGAGGCGCTGTTTCGCGTCACCAACATGCGAGACATCGACGTCGACGGCGACCGCGCCGTGCTGCACAAGAAGTTCGACGGCTCGGTCGCCAAGGCGGACGGCAGCGTCGACCGGCTGAAATGGCAGACGCTGTATTTCTGCAGCAAGGTCGGCGGCAGCTGGAAGATATCAGGCTTCGTCGGCTACATGCCGCATCCGCTCGGCAGCTAGAGCCAGCTGATCAGTAGAGCGTGACGAAGGCCGGAAACAGCATGCCGGTCGCCCGGAAATGCTCGACCAGTTCGATGGCCGGGAAGATGGCGAGGAAATAGAGCCCGTCGAAAAACGTGCGCTTCAAAGCCCGCGTCGAGAACTGCAGTTCGTCATCGTCGCGGTAGAGCAGCGGGTTTGGCCAGAACCGGGGCGTGCTCTTGGTGTAGGCAAGATAGGCCGGGCCGAACTTGCCGAGCAGAAATTCGGCTTCCTTGCGCGCCGTGACGCGAAAGATGAAAAAGCTGGCAAGGCCCAGCGCCACGGCCGCCATCAGCGAGCCGTAGAGCAATCCAATGCCGACCGCGCCGACCGTCGAGAAGAAATAGAGCGGGTTCTGCGTGGTCGAGAACGGTCCCGTCGAGACCAGTTCCTCGTTCTTCTTGCCGCCGACATAGAGAATGCTCCACAGCCGCCCGACGACACAGACGAGCACCAGGCAAAAGCCGAAGAATTCGATCGTTTCGTGCCCGTCGGAGCCCTCGCTCAGCCCCGGCT